>WQWD01000283.1 GCA_009785545.1 Treponema sp.
GAGTGGGCTTGCCCCCAGCAAGTACACAAAGTTAAGCAACCATGTTGCTTAAATAATAATCATTAGGCGCAACATAGTCAAGTGCCGAATGCATACGCACCCGGTTATAATAGCTCTCGATATAAAAAAAGACTGCCCGTCTAACTTCTACTGCTGAATATTTTCCGCCAGTTTTTTCCTCCTCTGATTTTAATGTATTAAAAAATGATTCAGCACATGCATTATCCCAGCAGTTGGCTTTACGACTCATGCTTTGTATGACATCTGGAAAATATTTGCGCATAACATCACGGAATGAATAAGCGCAATACTGAACCCCTCTGTCAGAATGAAAGATAAAGTCTTTCTCTGGAGTACGATTTTTGACAGCCATTTCAAAAGCAGGAATTGTCGTGTTAACCGTTTTTAAACTGTCGCTTAACGCCCAACCGATAATCTTGCGATCAAATAAATCAATAACAACCGTTAAGTACAACCAGCCGTTTAATGTGCGAAGGTAGGTAATATCTGATACCCATTTCTGCCCGGGTTTCGCAGCAAAAAAATCACGGTTTAGTATATTTTCGCATACAGGATACGAATGTTTGGAATCTGTTGTTGTAGTATATTTTCTCATTCTGCGTGCGTTTAAACCATGTTCTCGCATTAATCTGGCTACTTTTTTCTTGCTCACGCGTATTCCTTTTTTATTAAGTTCCTTTTTTGTACGCGGACTGCCGTAATTGTAATTATGCTTTAAGACGATTTCTCTTATGAGACGAACAATTTCGGCGTCAGGATCATCATGCGAATTTGAAAACCTCGTTTTTAGCCATTTGTAATATGCGCCGCGACTTAATCCAAAAATCTCAGCCATCCTCTTTATGGTGTACCGTTTCTTATTTACTTTCATGAACTGATACGCCGTTATTGGGGGTCGCTTTGTGCGAAGATGACCGCCGCTTTTTTTAGGATTTCATTCGCCTCCTTAAGCGCTTTTACTTCTTTCCGCAAACGGATGAGCTCCGTATCCCGCGGTCGTCCGTGTCCGGGGAACACGTTGATATTGGTTCCGATCGCAACTCTTGTCTGGGTGATCCACCGTCTTAAAACGTTCTCATTTAGACCCAAATCCTTAGCGACCTGGCTTATTGGCTTCTCTTTCTTTTCAGCCAACGCAACCGCTTCTTTCTTAAATTCCTGTGTGTACTGTCGTCTTTCCTTCATTTTCTTTGCCATTTTCCCTCTCCTTAATATAATAGTTGTGCTTATCTTTGTGTATACAGGAGGGGGGTAAGCCCAGTTTTTATGACAGTTAAAAATTTATCACGGTTAATGTTAGTTATTTTTGTTTTATCAAGTTTTTCGATTTTTGGCGCATTAACCGATGATCAGCGGATAATCGCAGATGAACCTGCTCCGGCGGATAACAGGCGGTTTCAGACACTGGGATTTTCTTTGGGTACAACTTTTGCCGATCCGCTTATTATCGCATCGATACATGGAACATTTCCAATCGCGCAAAATGTTTTTTTTGAAATCGGCTGTGATTTTGGTTTTAGAAGCATTTATGAAGATGTAACCGGGTATAACTCAATACACCCATTCGCGCATATCGGTCTTTTTATGCCGTTTAGGAAAAGAGGCGGTTTCTTTGCAGGAGCCGGCGGAGGTTACAAAATAGCCCTTTATGAATTTGATGGGGCAAGTACCAATGTAAATGTTTTTGGTTTTAACGTTACAGCGGGTTTTAATTTTTGGGATAGGATAAATATATCATACACACTTAGAACCAACTTTACTTCGGCAAGCAATAAATTAGCATTAGGATTTGTACATAGATTTTAAAACAGATTAAGGAGGGATTATGTTAAGGAATAAAAAATTAAAGGTAATTGAGTTAATATCGCTTTTATTATTTACGATTGGATTTACCGCAGTTTTTACCGGCTGTCTTTTGGGAGACGACATAGACACAATCAGGGCAAGGGCAAGAGTAAGGGAGAACGACGAACTTCCGGTTATCACAATCACGGCGCACCCGGCAAGTTTAAATGCGTCGGAAGGAAACATCTCAGGCAGCCTGAGTGTTACGGCAAGTGTTACACGGGGAGCTGAGTTAAGCTACCAATGGTTTAGTAATACAACAAACAGCAGTGTCGGTGGAACCGCCATAGACGGAGCAACAAGTGCAAGTTTTGAAATACCGCCTACGCTTACAAACGGGCGATATTTTTACTTTGTCGAAGTAACTGCAACAGGCGGAGCAGTCCCCGTTTTCTCCGCTGTGGCAACAGTGTGGGTTTCACCGCCAAATGTTATTATTATAACTTCACAGCCACAGCCGCTGACAACTGTAATACAAGGAAACATAAACGGCAATTTGAGTGTTGAGGCAATTGCAAGTGGCACGCTTTCGCTGCAATGGTTTAGTAACACAGAAAATTGCAATGAAAACGGAACAAAGATAGACGGCGAGACAAACGCAAATTTTGCGATTCCCCAAACATTAACTGCGGGAACCTATTATTACTTTGTAGAAATAAGTGCGGTAGGCGTGGCAGTGCCTGTGCGTTCTAATGTTGCGGTTGTGGATGTGAATGAGCCTGTTATTATGCGTGTGTCTTTAGGCGGCCATTACACCGTAGCAATCATGACGAATGGCGAGCTTTGGGCTTGGGGGGCGAATTGGATTGGTCAGCTAGGAGACGGCACTACGATTGAGCGCCACAACCCTGTGAGGATAGGCACAGCCTCTAACTGGGCTTCTGTGTCAGCGGGTGATTCCCACACGATGGCAATTACGGCGAGTGGTGAGCTTTGGGCTTGGGGAAGTAATTTTGGTTGGCTAGGAGACGGCACTATGACTGATCGCCACAGCCCTGTGAGGATAGGCACAGCCTCTAACTGGGCTTCTGTGTCTGCTGGATGGAATTACACCGTAGCAATCACGGAAAGTGGTGAGCTTTGGGCTTGGGGAGCGAATGATGCAGGTCAGCTAGGAGACGGCACTACGATTCATCGCCACAGCCCTGTGAGGATAGGCACAGCCTCTAACTGGGCTTCTGTGTCTGCAAGTAATCACACGATGGCAATCACGGCGAGTGGCGAGCTTTGGGCTTGGGGGTCGAATGATGCAGGTCAGCTAGGAGACGGCACTACGATTAATCGCCACAGCCCAGTGAGGATAGGCACCGCCTCTAACTGGGCTTCTGTGTCTGCGGGTAATTCCCACACGATGGCAATCACGGCGAGTGGCGAGCTTTGGGCTTGGGGGTGGAATGGTAATGGTCAGCTAGGAGACGGCACTTGGTTTACTCGCCACAGTCCTGTGAGGATAAAGATAATCCCGTAGTTTAGTGTTCTGTCTTAATTTGCAGAACACACACACAATTGCACCACACTGCGCATGGATACAATTCCGGCAGGCGTGGCTGCGGAGTCATACATAATTGCAACCCCCACGCAGAGTAGACAACCATAGGCAGGCGGCTTGCGAAAAGCCGTGTCGGCGAAATACGGCTGTGTAGTGCAAGCCTGCCACGCCAGACAGGTTGTGTCAAAACTATTTTTTCGTCATTTTTCGCGTAACGTATGCAAGCATATTCAATTGTTTTCATCTACATTCCACTATTTTTTAAGAAAAATTATAGAA
>WQWD01000284.1 GCA_009785545.1 Treponema sp.
AGTTATGGTTCTCTCGATTGCTTTTCCTTTCAACAATGATGACATCGCTTTTTCAGAAGAACTTGCGGCAAGAGTGGGCGATTTAAGAGAAATCATAAGCGATTATTTTTCCGCACTTTCACAGGAAGCACTTCCGCAGGAAGCTTTTTTTCAAATCGACGAAGATTCGGCAAAGCAAGAAATTTTAAGGCGTTTTAACAGCAGCTTGAGACTTGGACGTATCTCGGAACTGTACTTCACCGATCTGATGATAATTGGCAGCACCTTCTAATTTTGCATTTTACGCTTCGTGTTACGCAACTTTTTTCTATATGAATGTGTCTAAATACATTGCACTAGATGTACCGTGTCTTATGCGTTTGTATTTTATATGTCCTAGACTGAGAGCAGTTTTTGTCTTACACTATACTTCAGGAGTTTTACATGGAAACATTATTAACAGCTCAAGAAATAATGGAATCAACAGTGGCAGCCCTTCACGGAACAATTGTTACATCATCATCTGCCGCTCAGATAATGGTCGCAATCATTCCGATTGTAGGAATTCTCATGGGTTCGATTGTGATTTTCTTTTATCTTTTATGGGATCACAGGCGAAAATCCTTGATAATTAAAGCGGGAGCTTACAAAAAACCAGACTTTAACCTTCTTACTTTCAGCCTTTTATCAGGTTTACTTTTAAGCACTGTTGGAATGGCATTAACAATTTTATTGTTATTAATCGAAAGAGGAGTTTCATACGGTTTATTAGGCGGGATCATTCCACTGGCAATCGGCTTTGGGCTTTTGGCATTTTATACAATAAAGCGTTTGGACAAGAATGTCTAATGAAACCCTGTTGGGTGAAAATAAACCTCAGCTTCAGAAAAAGAAGGAGGAAAGAAAAGAATCTGACTCAAATGAGCTGATGATTGTCAACCAGGTGGTTTCGGGACAAAAAGATTTGTTCCGCCTTTTGGTACGGCAGCATGAAAAAGCTGTTTACAGAATGGGATTGAGTTTTTTCCGCAATACGGAAGACGCCAATGACTTTACACAAGAAGTATTTCTAAAGGCGTTTAAAAGTCTTTCTCATTTTGAGGGAAGAAGCCGATTTTCGACATGGCTTTACAAAATAGCTTATAACACAGCGTTAAATGAGATAAACAGAAGAAAAGAATACCACAGTCTTGCGGAAGAAGATTCGAGCAATCTGATTAACAATACAGAAACGCCGGAAAGAATCGCTCTCCGTGATGCGGCAAGCAAAGCGGTCAGGGAAGCAATCAAGGAATTGCCGGAACGTTTCAGGATCTGCGTGGACTTGTTTTATTTTTACGATCGTTCATATCAGGAAATTGAAGTAATTACAGGTATTCCTGTAAATACCATAAAATCCAATGTGTTCAGATCAAAAATTATACTAAGAGAAAAACTGGAAAGTTTAAAAGACTTTTAGTTTAAATGGAGAAAAAATGAATTGTTCAAAAATTATGGATTTAGTTTACGAATACTCAGGGAATAATCACAGAGCTGCTCTGGAAATGCCTCTCTTTTTACAGATACGAGTTGGTTTACATACATTAACCTGCCAAAATTGCGCTCGTCAAATTGAACTTTTCAAAAAAACCAGAAACATTTTGAGTACGGATTTTTTCCCGCCTTCACCAAACATGGAAGATTCGATAATGGCAAAACTTTATTTTGAGGAAACAGAAAACGAAAAACAGTCAGAAAGCGCCTGTGCTTTTCCCGGAGGACTTCACACACGGGGCTGGATTATTGCAGGCATCGTAATAATGGTATCCCTTGTAACAGCTTTTTTTGGGCTGGATTTTCAATATATAGCGAATGAATCAGGAATGTCATTCATGCTGCCTATGGGCATGACAATCGGCATTGCGCTTACAGTTTACGGCGTTTTCTTTATCGGCAGCCACCTGAAGGAATTATCAGAGCGTTTTGGGTTATGAGTTATTTTAGTTTTAACATCGAATTATGTGACTGCGTATCTGCGGTACAACACAAATGAGTATTTATGAAAAATAAATTTGTCAGCGTTTATTCGCCGCTTCTTATTTTTGTCTTATTTTTTATATCCTGCACACAACATGAGTTTACACGATTTGAGCGTGTTCTTGGGACCGTTATTGTTATTACGATACATGAACGAGTGCCCGACAGTGTTTATAGCGATATTTTTGCGAGGATACACGAAATTGAAAATCTGATGAGCGTGAACATTCCAACATCAGATGTCAGCCGAATAAATGCGGCGGCGGGAATTGAGCCTGTGCAAGTTCACGCTGATACTTTCAAAGTTATCGAAAGAGCTTTGTATTTTGCGAGACTTAGCGACGGAGCGTTTGATCCGACAATTGGGCCGCTTACCGCACTTTGGGATATTACCGAAAACCCAAGAGTTCCTTCACAGGAAGAAATTGACGAGATTCTGCCGTTTATAAATTGGCGTAACGTTGATCTTGACGAACGGACAAACAGCGTTTTTTTAAGATACGCCGGGATGGCTCTTGACTTGGGAGGAATCGCAAAAGGTTTCGCTGCAGATGAAGCCGCAAGAGCCGCTGACAGAGCCGGAGTAAACAGCGCAATAATTGACCTTGGTGGCGATATTGTTGTTCTGGGCAGAAGAGAAGACGGAAACCCGTGGCGAATTGGGGTTCAACACCCTGACGAAAGACGAGGAACGGCAGTTGGCTTTATGGAAATAACAGAACCATTGGCAACTGTAGTCACTTCCGGCATTTACGAGCGATTTTTCGAAGCGGATGGTATACGCTACCATCACATTTTTTCTCCAACGACAGGATTCCCCGCACGAACAGGTTTATTATCCGTTACGATAATTTCAGATAACTCAATGGACGCAGACGCTCTTTCTACGGCAATTTTTGTTCTTGGTTATGAAAGAGGAAGCGCCCTACTCCGTTTTTTTCCGGGAGTAAAAACTGTTTTTGTTTTTGAAGACAGAAGTATACGAACAATCGGCGAGGTTAATTTTACACTGCTGGACAATACGTTTTTCTTTTAGTATGGATAGATTTAAATCGAATTACACGAATATATGAGCCTTGTGTTATTATTCCCCAGTACGCAAAGGGGTTGGTGTATTACAATTACGGCAGGCGGGCTGCGAAAAGCCCTGTCGGCTCGGGAACGGCTGTGGTAGTATCGACGACACGCTCTGGCGTGACAAGCTCGGACTACACAGCCGTATTTCGCCGACAGTGCTTTTCGCAGTCCGCCTGCCAGAGTTATATCCCCCCCTTTGCGTACAAGCTTGTGGTGGAGGGGGAACCAATTATGATTGCTTTACGGATAACTCTCCACCGTTACTACCAAGCCCAGCCAAAACCAAAGCCGGCTCTGAATGCGGCAACAACAGCTCTTCTTTGATATTCAACGGTGTTGTTTTCTCCTCTGATTCTTTCTGTTCCTCCAAACACCATAGGAACGCTGATAAATGGGTTTACAAAGAATGATCTGTCGTGCCTGCTCAGTCTAAAACCCATAGCCGGGTTGAGCATAAATCCGGAAGCTGCTATTGGGCTTCGATCTGATCGCCAACGCCTGATTTCACCTATTCCCATGCCAAGTTCAAAATAAAATGGTGAAGCGCC
>WQWD01000285.1 GCA_009785545.1 Treponema sp.
AACTGGATCGCAGAAGGGCTTAGAGAACAGGAAACTTTGGCAGCAAGGCAAGAAACAGAAAACGTGATGGATGTATTACTCCCCGATGACCTTTTGCCATTACTGAGAAACTGATTGGGAAATTAACAACTAAGAATGTCGCTGATCGAACTCTTTAACGTTTTGTATGATCTCGTCTAGCGTTATACCTTCTAAATGCTTCTCTCGCTCAAGCGTGTAATCGCCATGATTGGTCGCCTTAATCTTCAAAAGGTCATCAAAAATGCGATTCAGGCAACAAACATCCATGTATATTCTCAAGCTAATTTGCCTCCACAATTTTTATTTCTGATCAAATCGAATTTTATTATATCAGATAAATGTGTTTAATAAAAGAGCAATTGACAATTTTTAGATTATGCAAGAAACAGAAAATGTGATGGACGTATTACTCCCCGATGACCTTTTGCCATTACTGAGAAACTGATGAGGTGCAGTCATACATTTATGGCTAACACCTTTTCACCGTAATCTTTGATTATTTCCTGTTTTCCTTGACCAAGTTAGTCAAGTACCATATAATTAAGTTATGAAAACAATGCAAGTAGCAGAGGCAAAAGCCCATTTTTCCTCGATTTTAAAGGAAGTCCAAGCAGGAAGTGAAATAGCCATCACATACGGAAAAAAACAAGAACCGATTGCCATTATTGTCCCCCCAGAAGATTGGAAAAAAAAGCAAAAAAGAGTATTGGGAACTCTTGAGGGAAAAATGTCGGTAACTTTTGCAAACGATTTTAAAATGACCGAAGAAGAATTTATAAACCTATGAATTACCTTGTTGATACTCAAATTTTATTATGGTCATTTTTAGAAACAAGTAAATTGTCAAAAAATGTAAAATTAATTTTAGAAAACGAAAATAATAAAATCTTTTACAGCCCCATTAGTCTATGGGAAATTTCAATCAAATATGGATTGAAAAAATTATTCCTTAACGGCGGCACACCTGAGGATTTTTTCCTTGAATTAAAAAACAGTTATTATCTTTCAAAATTTATCGATCCTGAACTTTTCATAACCATTTATAGATTGCCTTCTTATCACAAAGATCCATTTGACAGATACTTAATATGGGAAGCAATCAACAACGATTTAACATTGATAAGTACAGATGAAAAAATGAGCCTGTATGAAAAAGATGGATTAAAATTTATATGCCGATAAAAAACAATGAACACAAACTTATTACGACAATCAATTAACTCATTTGCAGAAGCTTCTTTTTCCCGATCTGGCGGACCGGGCGGACAAAACGTAAACAAAGTGAACACAAAAGTAACATTGAGGCTTCACTTGAACGATTTAGACGGGCTTTCTGAAACAGAGATAGATCGAGCAAAAACACTTCTTGCGAACCGCATTTCAAGCAATGGCGAAATTGTTATCACTTCCGACGAAGAACGCTCTCAACGTATTAACCTTGAAAGGGCGTATTTTCGCATGGAAGCATTGATTACCGCCGCAGCAAAACTCCCGAAAAGCCGCCGTCCCACAAAGCCCAGCAAAGCAGCCAAAAAAAAGCGATTGGAAGCAAAAAAGCGGCATGGGGCTAAAAAGGCGGAAAGGAAAAATGTTTCACGTGAAACATAAATCAACAACCTCGTCCTGAAGGGACGAGGTATGTTGTTCTCTAAAGGTATTGGACTCGGGTTTAATACCTTTAGAAAACGCCCTGAAGGGCGGGGTATTAAACCCTCGCCACGAATAAACGAAATTCTACCTTCGGTAGAACTTCGTTTATTTATACTTTGTTATTCAGGTACTACCCATGAATAATCTAACTCCATAAATTGGTTGCTTTTCAAATTATTAAGACTAAATTTTCGGAATTCAGTTTCTGCAGGATATACATTAAATCGTACTTTTCCATACATCGTATCTTCTCCGTCATATTCGTAAATAAAATAATCTGCTGTTTTGGTAAAATAATGAAGATAAGCTATCCGCTCTTGTTTATTATTAATTGAATCAATTTTGGGAATTAATGGGATAATTTTATTTAGATTTTCAACAACATCAGTATATACGCCAATATATTTTTTTGTATATTCAAGCTGTTTGGGTGGTATAATTTTGGATATAACAGGCGGGATCGACATGAATATATCACGTATTTTCTGTTCTGTTATTGACAAATCAACAAGACCTGTAATATTTTGTGCTCTGTAGAACGCTCCTGACGCTTTCCAGTCTTCTGGCTTTTCTGCAAGTCCTGCCTTAACTGGATTTTGGTCAATATATGCCATTGTGTTTTCAAATTCCTGTGGTTCTTTAACATTTCTGGCAAAATATCTGTGTCCCCACATATGATCTGTAGAACCATGAATACGATTCCAGCATTTAGCTGATCGTGTTTTTATCCATTGCATTACCATACTTAAATTTGTTCCTTCTCTGGGCTGAATTAGTAAGTGTATATGTGTCGGCATAATGCAAAAGTTTGCCAGATTAAATAAAAATTTATCTTTGGCGTCTTGTAAAACAATTAGCATTATTCTCCTGCCTAATGGGTTTTCAAAAACCCTGATTTTATCATTTGTTCGGGACGTAACATGATAAAATGCTCCTTCAATAAAGTCTCTCTTTTTACGCATTTTTGCTCCTTTGTACCAAACAGTATTTTAGTTTTGGTACATATATATATGGGTTAGATATGCGTGCTGCTTGACTGAAACGAAAAAAAATGTTAAATATTTTATAAGGTGTCAGGCACAATTAAATTGTGTCAGGCACCAAAGGAGTTCATTATGAATATAGAAAATAAAAGAATTCAAAAAAAAATCAGAGGTCAAAGAGTCGGTGGTGCGGTAATGTCGGCAATAATGCCATTTGTTCCGCTTATTCCAGTTGGGGCTGCAACGCTTCTTTTTAAGAGCTGTAACCATAATCCGGAAAATCCGGACTTGCCAAGAGATCAAATCCAAACAATTAATCTGTTTAATAATCAAAGCACAGCCACAGTCAAAGGCCATATGACCGATGCACACTTTAGTGTTATGAAACGTGAGATTGCACAAAGTCTAGACGCTTGGTATACCAACATGTCGACTCAAGCAGCAAGAGATACTGCAAAAACCATATTTGCTCGTCCAGAGGGTGTTACTTATATAATTGAAGTAAATCCAACAGAGTTTAATCGCTGGCGAACAAATGCTGTTACAGAACCCGGGATTGCACGTATTGCATTAGAGTATGTTGATTCAGCCCTGATAGAGGCTGCTATACTGGCTATATTTAATAGACATTCCATTATTGATGGAATATTGATCCGAAATGCTGCTAAGCCAAGCCTGCAGGAAATCCAGATTGCCGAGGGTCAGCCAACTCCTCAACAGATTAAAGCCCTAGAAGGCCAGGTGCGAAGAAACAACTTCCTGGGTCACGCACAGTGCCTGACACTAACGTTTTATGTCTGGCACCTTAAAATATTTTCTTGAAAAAATTGCTATGGCGGCAATAAAAAAAGCGTTTACAAAAATGATAATCCATGTTATTGAGGCAAATTGCTCTAAGAGCGCACCAAAAATGAGCATTCCAAAAGCATTTGCTAAAAAGGGGAGTATCATCAGCATT
>WQWD01000286.1 GCA_009785545.1 Treponema sp.
ACTGCTGCCCGAGGATTTGGGGCAGATTGGTTTTTACCCAGTAGAAACGAATTAAACGCGTTATTTCAAAATAGAGCTGCTGTTGGTAATTTGGGAACAGGCTGGTTTTGGTCTTCTTCGCAGGGCAACACTACTAACGCGTGGCTTCAGTCTTTTGCTAGTGGCAGTCGTCTCGACTTCAACAAGCACTCCAACGATGCCGTCCGCGCAGTTCGGGCTTTTTAACTATTTAACCCTTTAACTATTAAAAAAGTGGTGCAGGGGGAATTTCTTCCTGAAAAAAGAAAATGTAAAAATCCGCCGAAGGCGGAAAATTTTGGAGAGTATTTTTGGCATTGTATTACGATTTGCCTGTATTTAACGATACATATCGGCTAACGTTAAAAATATTTGAATTAACAAAAGATTTTTCGCGTGAATACAAATTTACTCTTGGGCAGGATATGAAAAGAGATTGTTTAAATCTTGTTCGCAGTATTTATCGTGCCAATAAAAACAAAGATAGGGTAACTTATCTTGAACAATTTTTAGACGAATTTGAAGTCTTAAAACTTGAAATTCGTTTGTGTAAGGATCTGCGTCTTATCACTGTTAAGCAGCAAGCACAATTAGCGTTTGCTATGGACAAGATAGGAAAACAGATAACAGGTTGGCGAAATGCGTCAAAATAATTTGACGCACAAACCTTCCTGTGCCGGATTTTCTTGTGTTACGGTGCAAGAAAGTGAGCTAGGTTTTTGTGTAAAAGCGGTGCAGAGACTTGTGTCTGTGTTTTAATGCAGACACAAGTACATCAGTCTCTTTTGGGCGCTCGTCCTTTTGGGAAAAATATTTGCACCAAAGGTTTTGGTCTTCTTCGCAGAACAACACTAATAACGCGTGGAATCAGTCTTTTGCTAGTGGCAGTCAGAACGACAACAACAAGAACAACAACAATGCCGTCCGCGCAGTTCGGGGTTTTACACAAGGCAAGGGTTACTTGGACAAAAAGTTTCAAGTAACCCATTTTTATTTAGTATGCAATTTGAATTATTTAATAATTTAACAGAAATCTCTTTAGACGATATATTTGAGGCATACTTTGAATGTAGAAAAAACAAGCGTAATAAAACAGGTGCTGTGCAATTTGAAGTCGATTTGGAAAAAAATCTAATCGAATTATGGGAAGAGATAAACAATGATACTTGGCAGCCGCGTCCATCTACCGTATTTATTGTAGAAAAGCCTGTAATACGCGAAATTTTTGCCGCTGCTTTTAGGGATCGTGTTGTGCACCATCTTGTCATAGCTAAATTAGCTCCATTGTTCGAAAAAATTTTTATTTATGACAGCTATTCTTGCAGAAAGGGCAAAGGTACACATTTAGGCGTATCACGCGCACAGCGTTTTATTCTCCGTAAAACGAAAGGCTTTTCTGAGACAGCATGGGTTTTAAAACTGGATATTCGCGGCTATTTTATGAGTATAAACAGAGGTATTCTTTATAAAAAATTGGAAACTTTAATTGATACCCAATATTTTGCACAAGACAGAGAACGTATAAAAAATTTATGCCGCGTGATTATTTTTAATGAGCCTGCAAAAAATTGTATTTATCACAGCCCAAAAACTTTATGGAAAAAACTTCCAAAAGACAAAAGCCTTTTTACCGCGAAAAAAGGCTGCGGTTTACCTATAGGAAATTTGACGAGTCAGGTTTTTGCTAATTTTTATTTAAACGATTTTGATCATTTTTTAAAAAAAGATTGTAAAATTACTGAATATGCCCGTTATGTAGATGATTTTATCATAGTTCATTCTTCAAAAATATATTTGAAGAAATTAATTACAAAAATACAAAACTATTTTAGTGCAAATTTAGGTTTAACGCTTCATTCTAAGAAAATATATCTGCAACCTTGTAGTAATGGAGTTAAATATTTAGGTTGTTTTATTAAACCTTCACATACTGTAATAAATCATCGTACAATAAAAAACTTTAAGCAATCTTTATATGAATTTAACTTACTGGCAGAGAATCATAAACCTGACAAAGAAGAAGTGTCGTCATTTATTTCTTCTGTTAATTCTTATTTAGGTATTCTCAACCATCATAAAACTTTCAAAAAAAGAAAAAATATACTCGCAAATAATATTTCTTTGAATTGGTACAAACACATAGAAATTGCAAACAATGAATGTCGAAAAATTATCAGGCGAAAACCAATACCGCTTTCTAAAAGATTTTTGCGCCAACAGTACGCTTTGATTATTTCCCGTTTGCTTTTGAACCGCCATCAAAAATTCCTTGACTAAATCATAGTGCTGCCTACGCTATATGGTTTTTGCGCAGTCTGGGCGGGGAATCCCTGAGATGTTTTTCCTGCCAGCCACGCCTCTCCCCCTGCCGTCGGTTGTCTTGTGCATGGGGGGACGTATTGTATGCTGGGTGACAGTTATGATGGCGGCGAGGAGCAGTCCGCTTATGTACCCTGTCTAAACTCTTTGCAATGCTAATTTCCTGTTGTTAATTGCTCCACTGTGTATCCCAAGTCTTCCAGCATTTGTATCAGTCCGTTAGGGCCGTGTTTGTGAAGTACGCCGGTGATTACAAAGTAGACGTATTCGGAAGCTATCATGTCGATAAGCTGCGGCTGCCATGCGTCATGTCTGGCTGTTATTAATGCTCTGTATATTGACGGCCAATCTTCTCTCATGGCGCGTAACGTTTCTTCCATTCCTTCTGACTTTCCGTACTTCCATTCTTCCATAAGCAGCTCCAGCCCATCTTCTGTACCTGCCATGTCCTGAATCGAATACAAGATAAACTCGTTTTCGTAACCGACACCCATCGAGACGATCGCATGAATTTGAGATTCTACTGTTTCCAGAAAATAAACCGGCATTCCTGTCAGATACGCTTTCTCCTGATAATAATGATCAACGCCATATTGCACAAACCCGAAGTCTTCTATTTGCAAAAGGCTCAGTATCATCATAACCATAGACGGCTTAAATCGCATAACGTCGTTTATTGAAAATCCAAACTCATAACACACTTCCGCAAGCAGTTCGAATACTTCCGGGTCGAGTACATCTTTTAGTGTTAAGTCGTCAGGAAGGAACATTTGGCTTACCAAATATTCCATAAGCAGCGGGTCTTCCATTAAAGTAACGTCGGCTTCTAGAACAAGTCTGTCCGATTTGTTAAACGCTAAATCGAACTCGCCTGGCAGCGGAAAATCGGTTTCACGCAAAATATGAACGCTTCCTGCCATAAACATAATGCCGCTGTCTCCGCTTATTTTCCACACCGAAGAGCCGGAGAGGGTGGGAGTGTGGGCAAGGGCTTCTTCCCTTGCACGTTCTTCTCTGATACCTGCCGCAAAAAGCGGAGAGCTCACTAAAATAAATAGAACTAAACAAAAAATGATTGTATGTTTCATGTTCCCTACCTTTGCACCCTGCCGGAGGCGTTTCCTCCGGCTAATTTTTTTACTTCGTCAACAGAGACAAAATTGAAATCACCTTCGATGGAGTGTTTTAGACAACTTGCGGCTACCGCAAACTCCAGCCCGTCCTGCGCCGGCATCCCTTGCAGG
>WQWD01000287.1 GCA_009785545.1 Treponema sp.
ATGCATACTTTTTATATCATATTGGCTACTGTTTTTTTGTCTCTGTTAACCGCCGCAGGGCTTGGGCTTTTAATGTCGGCATCTTTTTCAAAACCTATTCACACTCTTATTGGCAAAATTCAAAAAATATCTGAAAAAAACGACTTTTCCCGTGATCCAGAAATCGAAAAAAGGGGAGATGAAATCGGCAGAATAGGAAAAGCTGTAAACGAGATGTCAGGAAGCATTGCCAGTTATCTTAAAAAAATCGAAGAACAATATCAAAAGCAAAAAAATACTGAATTTGTTTTGCTTCAGACTCAAATCAACCCGCATTTTCTTTATAATACATTAGATTCTATTCAATGGATGGCAAAAATCCAAAATAACAAACCTATTGCCAACATTGTTAACCGTTTAATAAACCTTTTGCGGGGAATTATAGGAAATGCAAAGACAGGGGAAATACATCGAATCACTCTTGCCGAAGAATTGCTTCTTTTGGAAGATTACACTGAAATAATGTCAATGCGTTTTATGGGCAAGCTCGAAGTTGTGAATAAAATCCCGGAAGATTTTTTTGATTGTCATATTCCGCAGCTTACTTTGCAGCCTCTGGTAGAAAACGCTATCCTGCACGGCATTGTGCCTTCTGGCAGATTTGGAACTATCACCCTGAATGCCGCAGCAAGCGGAAAGGATTTTCTTGATATAACTATCGAAGATACTGGCGTGGGATTAACTCCCGAACGGATTGCAAACATTAAAACCGCAACCCAGAAAAACCGGCAAGGCGATCCATCACTTAACAATATCGGTATTGCAAATGTTGAAAATCGAATCAAAATGCGTTACGGCGAATCATGCGGACTCTTTTTTGAAAGCAAGCCAGGAGAATATACAAAAGTAACAGTCAGAATAATGATGGAATATTTTTTGGAGGAAAATTGAGTGTACAGGGTATTATTAGTCGATGATGATCCTATTGTTATTTCCGGGATCAAACATTTAATTGACTGGAAAAAAAATAATTGCGTTATCGAAGATACTGCTTCTGATGGTTTCACGGCACAAAAAAAAATAAAACGCCTGCGCCCCGATCTGGTAATTTGCGATATAACTATGCCTGAATTAAACGGAATCGATCTGCTGAAACATTCAAGTATAGAATATCCTGACATTGTGTTTGTCATGCTGACCAATCATAAAGAGTTCGAGTTTGCCAAAGAATCTCTTCATAATCGGGCTGTAAAATATCTGTTAAAAACCGATTTAGAGCCGCAGGTTCTTGAAAAAGCAGTTGAAAACGCTATTGAGGAATGTGAAAAACGAAAAAAATTGCACCGTATAGAGGAAGCCGACAAACTGCTTAACACAAAAGAACAGCGAACGCAGATACGCAATGCACTGATAAGTTTTTTATACGGGAAACCTCCAATGTCTTCGGAAAAACGAAAATTGCTGGAAGAAAAAGATATGTTAAAATCTTTTGCGTTTGCCTTGATCCCTCTTAATTTTTCGTTTTTACCTGAATACTCCGCCATTCCCAAAGAGGAGCTTCACAGAATTTTTGAATGGGAAACTGAAATTACAGAATACCTCAGCACCTCTTTTTTTAAACATTCAACTTTACTGCCCCATTCTCCAATCTTCAAAGAAACAGCAACCACAGAAGGCTTTTATAAAGACCTATTGTTATTTGCGTGGAAATTAAAACGGGAAAATTGGGAATCCGATTTTGCTCATTTTAGAAGACGATTAATAAAAACATCAAGTCAAATTACAAGGCTGGGAGTGGAGATCATTGCTTCCGAATTTTTTTCATCTGCCGAAGAAAATTTAAAAAATCCTCTCCATATTTTACGCCGTATAGAGGAGCAGCACTACCGTGCCAAAGACACGCAATCAGATATTGTTCATAAGGCGCTGCAATTCATTCTTGCTAATGTCGAAAAAAGAATAACGCTTCAGGATATAGCTGATTTCACCTGTATCTCGCCAAGTTATCTTTCGACATTGTTCAAAAGGGAATACAAACGAAACTTAATAGATTTTATTAACCAGACAAAAATCGATCAAGCTTGTGAATATCTGAAGGACAACAAATATCGTATTAACGAAATCTCAAATATGCTTGGTTTTGAAAATGCGTTTTATTTTTCCAGAGTTTTTAGAAAGCAGACAAATTTGACACCTTCCGAATTTCGGGCAAAGGCTCAATCAACAACCCCTCCCCCTCAAAACGAATCAAACTAAATTAGATACAAGGAGAAATTATGAAAACTGATAAAGAAAAATGGGTAGATGATTTAATGGGGAAAATGAATCTCCGACAAAAAGTAGGACAACTCATGGTTTTTGGGTTTTGCGGAACATCAATTACACCTGATGTAGTTGAGTTGATTCAAAAATATCATATTGGCGGTTTAAGGATAAGTAACCGTCTGCGCTGTCTTACAATTTCCAATGATATAAAACCGGGTGAACAGCCCGATGAAAGCACGAAACGTTCGCTTGTAAAATCCAGCGGGAAAAACAGAGATTATGCTCTGATTAAAAATTGCACTTCCGCTACAGCCGCAGAATATGCCGGCGTACTGAACAAGCTTAGGAGTTACGCTCTTGACAGGGAACACGGCGTACCATTACATTTTACAGTTGATCAGGAAGGAAACGGCAATGATGATATGTTGTTCGGACAGCGATTATTCCCCGGGCCTATGGGACTGGCTGCGTCAGGAGATACCGATTTAATTTACAGAACAGCTCTTGCAATAGGAAAACAGGTTAAAGCGTTAGGTGTAAATATGATGCATTCTCCCTGCCTTGACGTAAATACAAATCCCAAAAATCCCGAAATTGCCAACAGAGCTTATTCGGACAACCCTGAGTATGTTGCGGCTTATGCGCTGGCAACTCTGAAAGGTTTGCAGGAAAACGGTATTATCGCAACCGGCAAACATTTTCCAGGGCGAGGCGAATCCGAAGCGGATGCGCACTGGGGGCTTCCTACAGTAAACCTTGATTACGAAATTTTGCTGAACGAACATATCGCTCCTTACAAACAGTTGATAAATGCAGGTTTACCAGCAGTGATGATCGCTCATTCCTGTTTTCCCGCTTTGAATATTAACGGCTTTCCTGCAGGAATGTCCGCCGATCTGATACAAAACTTCCTTCGTGGAGAGCTTGGGTTTAGCGGCGTGGTCACAACAGACAATATGATTATGGGAGGCATCCTGAAACAATACGAAATGACCGAAGCGGTTATCAAAGTGCTTGCCGCAGGCTGCAACCTTATTCTTATGCGTGATGAAAGTCCAATCAGAATAAAAATTATCGAAAAAGTTATTGATGCTGTTAAAATCGGCAGGTTAAGCGAAAATATAATCGACGATTCTGTTAAACGGGTACTTTCTATGCGTTGGGATATGGGAATAATCGAAAACGGAGGAATCGTAGAACCATCCTTAGCCGCAACAATCACAAACGACAAGTTTGTTGTTGACACCGCAACGGAAGCAGCCCAAAAATGTCTCTTTGTTTTAAGAGACGATGAAAAAAGACTGCCTGTCAAA
>WQWD01000288.1 GCA_009785545.1 Treponema sp.
TAGAACAAGCCGGAACCTATATATTAAAATTTTTCAGGGAAGATTTTAGAAGAGGTTATATTATAAATGATTATGTCCAAGTCATTGCAGGCGAAGCGCCGACCGCAGGAACAGGCTGGTTTTCCGCTCCCTTCGACCGAAGCAGAGTGATCGCACAGCCTCGCTGGCCAACTGCCGTTGAAGAAGCTGAAATGGTCAGAGGACACGACGGCACGCTGAGACATCCATCTCCGACACAGCCTGATCCTGTTCCCGCCCCAAGCATAATCCCGGAAACTCAAATAGCCCATCCTGCAGTAATTCCCCCCTTCCCAACTGACCCCTTGTTTCCTCCTCCGACAGAATTAACACCGCCGATTATAACTGAACCTGTTACACCGACAGAGCCGACTTTGCCGATACCCGAAATTGTACAAGAAACCATACCTCCTGATATGTTACTGCAAAGAGCGAGAGAAACGTTTGACGCAGGAAATGTAGCCGGAGCGATTGCATTAGTAGATCAATTTATGGTGTTTTTCCCCGGCGGTACTGATGAAGCCTTTTGGCTTTACGGCCAATTTTACGAAGCTAACAGTCCAAGCAGAAACATTCTTTTATCTCTTGATTTCTATCGCCGCTTGGTACGTGAGTTTCCCCAAAGCAGCCGCCTCCCCGACGCCCGAAGAAGAATTGCCCACATCGAAAGATTTTTTATAACGATACAATGATGGCGGCATTTTCCATTATCAACAAAATTGTTTTTGTATTATTGTTTTTCTGTGAAGTGTTGCGGGGTACTGATACGATGGATTATTTCAAGCCGATTTTGATCTGGCAGCTTTGAAATCAGACTGATAATTTCGTTCACCTCACTTTGATGTTCGGCGGTTTCGTCAATAAAGAAGCGATAGGGTTCAACTTGAAGTACCTTGCCAATTTTTTCAATCAATTTTAATGAAGGAAACCTGCGGCCAATTTCTATTTCTCCAATATAACTTGGCGCTGTATCACACAATTCTGCCAGTTTCATTTGCGAAAGCCCTCTGGAATTCCTAAATCTTCTCAAATTATGGATAAAAATTTGCTTTAAGCCCATACTTTATATACTAATTGCCATGATATATTGACTATTGGCTAAATAACATGATATTATTGGCAATAAAACAGTATTATGGAAAAGTAATGCTAACAACAAGGAGAGCGTATGAAAAAAAGAAAAAATGGAATACTGCACATTTTTGCGGCAACAGCGGTTGTAATTATTGTAACTACAGGTATTGGTTGTGCTACTACAATAAATCATTCTCATCCGAGTGGCGGTATTATGAATAATGTAAGTGAATTACCTTTAAAAGATTTTGAACCGATTGGAATTGTTTTTGTTGAGGCTACAGAAATTATAGACAGCCGGAGAAACCATACAGGTTCAAAAATCACTCATGAGATGTTTATGCGGGAAGCGGCAAGACTTGGCGCACACGATGTAATAAATATCAGAATTGATGTGAACAGAAGGGTAGAACGGCAAGGAATCTGGCTCATTGTAAGGACTTATACATATACAGGAACAGGTTTAGCAATAAGATTTACCGATGCTATCATTCTATCTGAAGAAATTAATGCGCGAACTATTCCGCCAAGCTCGATTGTAACCAGCCTTACAGTCCCTAGTGCCACACCCCGTATTGTAGGCAGCGAACGTACAAGCAGGCTGTCGATTTTTGGTGGACTTCGTTTGGGAGAACTAATAGCTCCTTCCTTTGGTGTGAATTACGAATCGGAAATAAATGAAAGTTTTTCGTTAGGCGGAAATATCTTTTTTTCAGATGAAGGACTAGATTTTGGATTATCAGCTACCGGGCGTTTCTATCCCATAGACTTCCCATTTTTTATAGAACTTGGCTTAGGCTTTGGTGCGATGGAAGAGTTTGGCAATAGTGAGTTTCACGATCCTTGGTGGGGACAAGGGCATACTATAGAGTGGCGTCAAAACATTGGTTTGTTAATTACGCCTGCTATTGGAGTTAGATTCGGCGGGCAGACAGGAGGTTTGTTCGCAAGCCCATATATTGCTTTACCTATGGTGCTTGGTTCTGAAGGCTTTAGCTCCCGGTTTGTAGCCGGAGTTAATGTGGGTATGGCTTGGTAAGTGTGCTACCAGTCTTTCGGCTTCTCTTGCTGTAATGTGAGTTTTTTCAAAACTAACCGAGTTTTGAAAAAACTCATGTGAAAAATAATTAAAATTTAGCATTTTCAATGTATTCTGTGTGTATCTTATAAATTCTCTTGACAAGTTGTCTTATATATAATACAATTTAATTATGTATGAAATTGAGCTTACCGAAGATTTTGAAAATTGGCTCCAAAGCATTACTGACAACAAAACACAAAAAATCATCGTTAAGCGTATAAGAAATATGTCATTAGGAACACTTGGAACTGTTCGTTCTCTTGACAATGGGCTTTTTGAAGCCAAAATTGATTATGGAAAAGGATTCCGTTTGTATTTTGTAAATAAAGGGCAAAGAATTATATTGTTACTTTGTGGCGGGAATAAATCAACACAAAATAGGGATATAAAAAAAGCCAGAGATATGGCAAAGGAGATCTAAATGCTTAAAACTAAAAAATTTGAAATTATTGACTATCTAAAAAATGAAAAAGATTTTGAAGATTATCTGAATGCAGCTATTGAAGAAGGGGATTACAAATTTATTCCGATTGCGTTAGCGGATATTGCCCGTGCCAGAAAAGTCATGACAAGCGTAGCAAAAGCCGCCGGGGTTTCTCGAACTACTTTATATCATTCTCTCTCTGAAAAAGGACACCCTGCATTTGAAACTGTAGCAAAAGTCGCCAATTCGCTGGGGTACAGAATTTCCATAACCCCCATCTCTAAAAAACGGAAGAAGCAATACGTTAATGGTTAATTATTTTTTAAACACATGATACTTCGAGTGGGCAATCACAAATCTCGCAAACCGCTATTTTCGTATAACTAAAATATGCCGCTGTTCATCAAGAAACGGCACTGTATACGGAATCGCTTCCCATTCAATTTTGTTTTCAGCACTTTGCAAAGCTGTCATTTCTGCGTCGATCTTATCCGATTTCCCTTTATATGCGGCGATAATCCCCCCGGGTGCGCAAACCTTCAGCAATGTTTTTAACAGTTTAGGTTCCAGCGGTTTAAACGCACGAAAGACAACAAGGCTAAATTGCTCAGGTTTTATTTTTTCAACCTCGCTTTCTTCAATCGTAATATTATCAAGAGACAACACAGCTTTTACGTTATGCAAAAACCCTACCCTGCGTCCCATCCGCTCAATCAGCGAAAAATTGCACGATTCGCCCGTTGGCAAACATGATAAAGCAATCGCCAGCGGAATCCCCGGCAACCCTGCTCCCGAACCCACATCAGCAATCTGAATTGTATCGGCGAAGTTTGTTTTATCTCCGCAAAGTAAACGGTACAAAATTCCAATAGGCGCAACAGAATCAAGAATATGCTTAACTATCAATTCTTCGGAGTTGACCGCACCCACAAGCCCATAAGCCTCGTTAAA
>WQWD01000289.1 GCA_009785545.1 Treponema sp.
ATATTCCCTTTTGCTGTAGTGATAGGTTCGAGTTTTGAAACAGAAGCAAATTTTGAAACCTCCGGTTTTCCAATTATTCCCGTAGATTTTACAACAAGAGCTTACGAAATAGTTTTGGGCGATCCGCAAATTTTCCGTTCCTACGGTGTTACCATTTTTATTACAGTTGTCGGCACGGCATTTAGTATGTTATTGACTATATGTATGGCTTATCCGCTTTCGCTGGCTAAAGTACGCTTTAGACATCATATTACTTTTTTTGTGTATTTCACCATGTTATTCAGCGGCGGTTTAATTCCAACATATTTATTGATAGCCAGAACATTACAGATGAAGGACAATATTTTTGTGATGATTCTTCCTGTCGCTTTTGGCGCATGGAATATGTTTTTATTGCGTAACTTTTTTAAAGGTATTCCAAAAGAATTATCCGAATCTGCGTATGTGGACGGAGCAAACGATGCTCAAATTTTATGGAAAGTTATACTGCCTGTTTCCGTTCCGGGTATTGCGACAATAAGTCTTTTTTATGCCTTAGGTTACTGGAATCAATGGTTTAACGCAATGCTCTATATTGATAATTCAAATCTTTTCCCGCTGCAATACCTGCTGATGAGTATGCTGCGTAATGTCGAAGCGATAAGGGAAATGGCACTTACCACAGGAGTTCCTCTCGGCGACATCCCTGCTAATTCTCTGCGGATGGCAACAACGGTAATAGCGATAGGCCCGGTGGTGTTGTTTTATCCCTTTGCCCAAAAGTATTTTACCGCAGGGCTTACAATCGGAGCGATAAAAGGATAACGAATGAAAACAAAGTTATTAAAAACATTTGCAATTGGATTAACAGTTTTTAGTATTCTCGCGTGCGGAAAACCTGTTGTGGGCCCAAACGGAGAAACAATAATAAATATTCGTTTGATGAACGAAATCAGAAATGCCGGTAAAGTAATCGCCCGTTTTCAGGAGCTGGTTAAAGACGATCCAATTTTAAGTATGGTATTACCACGTATTACGTTTATCACCGGCGGCAGCTACCGTGACAGGCTTAATATGTCGCTGATAGCGCAGGAACGTTTTGATCTCATGTTCGTTGGAAGCTGGCAAGGGCTTAGGTTTTTTATCCAGCAAGGAGTCTTTGCCGATTTAACCGAATTTTTTAACAACGATGAATTCCCGGGTTTGCAAAAAGCTTTTCCTCCGGATTTTGTGCAGGCCAAAACTATGTACATACGTGAAAACGATGGCACATTCCGCAGGGGAATATTCGGAATTAATTTGGCTGAGTTTTTTGAAGATACAAGAGGGCTCATTTACCGTGAAGATCTTCGGAGGGCGCACAATCTTCCGCCCATTACCTGCAATGATACACTGATAAAGTTTTTTGAAACTGTTATAGAAGCCGAAAGACAAATCGGCAATGAGTGGCTTGGTCTGGATATGTGGAATATGTTTCACCTTGATACGCCGTGGTATTGGGGAAAACATTACGGGGTGTTTGCTCAGGACAGTACAAATCTGTTTGGTGATCAAACTCATATTTACATAGGGCTTTCCCCCGATAACAGAACTGTGTTAAACGCAGTTGTTGCAGGCGACTCTCCCGAAGAATTTGCAAAAATGCCGCCGGGGTTTCAATATGATTTTATTACCGAAGTTGCCGTAGCTCGGGCAAATAGATGGAATCGATTTATGTCTCCTCATCGAGGAACAGGTCAGTTGGAATTTCGCCCTTTCCTTGCCGTATATACAACCTTGTCCGGTTTTGAATCCGCAGTGAGAGAAGCTTTGGACAGAACTCCCAACGCTGAATTCGGCTTTTTTGTTTTTGACGAAGCTCAGCGTAATATGCAGCCGGGGGCGATTGTCAGTGACATGGTTTCCAATAACTGGCTGGTTGTTCCCGCATGGTCTGAAAATATTTATTTAACAATGCGTTTTCTGGACTGGATGTTCGGCAGTATGGAAAATCACAATCTTTTCCATTATGGTATTGAGGGGGAGGATTGGATTGCTATTGGCGATTACGGTTTTAAGCAGACGGACATTAGTGAGTCTCAAAGGTTTGTAATGCAGACATATTCTTTTACAGCCAACCCAAATTTTATCCGTAAAAGTGAATTTGTTTTGTCACGACCGGAACTCGAAAAACGTTTTAGGTATATGTATGATATGTCTGCATACGTGCTTAGTCCTCTTGCAGGTTTTGTTTTTAACCCTGCCGGGGTTCAAACTGAAATTGCCAATGTAACTGCTCTTTCCAATGAAATGCAGCTTAACGTTTCCCGTTACGATGCGGATGTTGCTGTGCAAAGGATCGATAGATGGCATCGAGAAGCGACAAGGGTTGGCCTTGAAAGAGTAAGGGCTGAGTTAATACTTCAATTACAGGAGTTTTTAGATTATAAATATGCTAATTAAAAAACTGTTTAAAATGTCTTTTTTTAGTCTCTGTATTTTATTTTTGGCGATAATGTTTGGCGGTTGTTTGCGCAGGCCTGTACATGATGTTAGTGAACTCAGAGAACCTGTAACTTTTAGTGTAAATTATGCTACGGGAGATTTTCTTACTACCAGTTTAAAACATTCCATTTTAGCTGAGTTTCAGCGGCTCAATCCTCATATAACAATTGTAGAGAGGCTTACTCCAAACCTGCGAATACTTAGTGCAGTAGGTGAATTTCCCGACTTGCTGGAATTTCGTCATTCTACAGATTTTTTTGAAACCGGAAAAATAGGTGAAATGCCCGCAGATATTGTCGAGATGTTTGCAATAACCCGAAATTTTAATGACAGAGTTTATGCAATTCCCATGACCAGGGGTTATACTATCGGTATAGTTTACAGCAAAAGAATATTCCGTGAGCTTGGTATCAATTCAAGCGATATAAAAACATGGAATGATTTTCTTGATGTTTGCCAAAAAATCAAGGATGCCGGGATAACTCCGCTTGCTGCCGGTTTTGCTGATATTTGGCATTGGGGTTTTTGGTGGAATTATTTTTGGCAAAGGGAAATCAGTTTGAATAATCCTAATTGGATTTCCTATCGCCACGAAGGAAAAGTCAGTTTTACTGATCCGGAGGTACGGGCTGTCCTTACCGGGTTTCAAGAATTATTTGCCAGAGGTTTTTTTATAGAAAATTGGAATTCTATCTCGGAAGCTCAGTGTCCGGGTATTTTGGTCAGCGGGCAGGCTGCAATGTATTATATAGGACAATTTGTTTTTCAGCAAATAGCGGAGCTTGATCCTGAATTTGAATTTGGCTTTTTTGCTCTTCCTGATAATTACGGAAGGATCAATATAATTGGAGGGCTTGGAGATACCGGCTGGGCAATCAGTGCTGAAGCGCAGAAAGATCCTGCCAGAGCCGAGGCGATATATGATTTTATTCGTTTCTTTTTTTCAAGAGAGGTATATTCTGATTTTCTGAACAGAACAAACACAATGTCTTCACTTAAAGAAAAATTTGATTACCCTGTCAGTGAACAATTCAGAAAAGTTTTAAGAATTGTAG
>WQWD01000290.1 GCA_009785545.1 Treponema sp.
ACGAATTGACGAGGCAAATAGACTTGTGTATGAAATTTTGAGTAATGGAAATATTAGGATCATACAATGTAAAGGTCATTATGACGATTAAACAACTTAGATTCTAAATATTTTATGTATAAATCGACAGTGCGGCCGCTCTGCGTACGTTGACAAAATAGTCTTTTTGTTGCATTAATAAAGTACTAGCGCCATAGGGAGAATTGTATGAATGTAAACCTTAAACAGGATGTAAAACCAATTTCTTACATTAAAACAAATGCTGCGGAAATGATGGAATACATAAACGAAAATAAAAATCCAATTATTATTACCCAGCACGGTGAGGCAAGGGGTGTGTTTTTAGACATTGAATCATATCAGGATATGATAAATGCACTGTCTCTAATGAAATTATTGCAATTTTCGGAGAAAGCTATCAGTGAAGGTAAAGTTTATGACAATGATCAAGTTTTTTCAGAATTAAGAAAAAAAATTGGTAAAAAAAATGGATAAAGAATATGATATAAAATGGGCTTCTCCGGCAAGATATGATATTATTGAAATCATTGACTATATAGCAAAAACAAATGAGAATTATTCTGTAAAGATATTAGATAAAATCGAAGAAAGTGTAGCAAAATTAAAAATGTTCCCCACTCTTTATAGGATAGTCCCGGAGTTGGAAAAATACGGATATTTACTGTATCGGGAAATAATTGTCGATTATTGGCGGGTAATATACAAAATTGAAAATGATCTTATATATATAATGTTGGTAATTGACGGCAGAAGAAATATCGAAGATATAATACTAAAAATAATATTACTAAGAGAAAAAGAGTTATAAAAAACGTAAATTCACACATAATGTACGATAAATCTTATTGGCGTTTTCGTCTAATTAAATCGAAAAAATACTTAAAAAGTTTTAAAAACGCCTTTTATAAATATTTGTTTTTTGTTAGAATTTGCGTATATCTTATAGGAGGATATTTATGAAAAAAAATGTATTGAGGTTTGTCATAGCGCTTTGTGTTATGTCAATGTTCTTCATTGGATGTCCAGGAAGGGAGACTGGTCCTATTATATTAGGTCCTGCGACAGATTACGATTACGCTCCAATTAGCCTTGGCGTGATTTTCCCGCTTTCCGGAGCACAGGCGCATTTTGGTGTCGAATCCAGTGACGGAATCATTTTGGCGGCAGAAACTCTTAACGCTGCTGGCGGTATTATGGGAAGGCAAATTAACCTTATCGTCACAGATGATGTAAACGTCCCGGCGAATACCATCTCTAATTTCATGAGGCTTACTACGCAGGATAGAGTAGGTATTGTTATGGGTTCCAGCACTTCTGGTGCAACTTCCGCAATAGCTCCTGTTGCGCAAGAGGCAGGAATTGTTGTTATATCACCGTCTGCTACCGCTTTTGGTGTAACCCAATTTGGGGACTTTATTTTCCGCACTTGTTTTATCGATTCCTTCCAGGGGATCGCTGGCGCTAACTTTGCCTTTGATGGTCTGGAAGCTCGTTATGCCGCTGTTCTTTATGATCAAGGTGCGGACTATAACAGAGGGCTTGCCCATGCTTTTATAGAGCAGTTTACAGCACGTGGAGGCGAAATTGTGGCACGTCAGGTTTACATGAGCGGCACAGTTGACTTTAGCGCTCAAATTACCAGTATAGCGGCTGCCAACCCTGACTTGGTGTTCCTTCCCAACTTCCTGAATGACGTAGCATTGCAGGCAATGCAGCTTCGTGCGCAGGGTATCAACGTACCACTTCTCGGCGGTGACGGCTGGGATGGCGTAGTTGGTATTGCCGGGCCGGAAATTGCCGGAGGCTTTTGGTCGGCGGGTTTTGCCGCAGATACAACTGAGCCTCAAGGTGTTGCGTTTGTCGAATCTTTCCAAAACAGATTCGGCAGACCTGCTACCCAATTTGCCGCACTTGGTTATGACACAATGATGATTGTTGCAGATGCCATCGCTCGTGCCGGAACCACCGATCCGCAAATTGTAAGGGATTACATGGCCGCCACCAATGCGCAATTTGTTACTGGTATGATTAGCTTTGATGAAAACCGTAACCCGATTAAGAGTGCGGTAATCAAAGAGGTTCAGCTTGTAGACGATGTGCTTGTTAATGTCTACAGGGCAACTGTAAATCCATAATTATTGCTTATAAATGATTGTTTTACAGCAACTGGTGAATGGAATTTCCCTGGGCTCGATTTATGCGTTAATCGCCTTGGGATTTTCCATGGTTTACGGTATAGCTAAACTTCTCAACTTTGCTCACGGCGATGTACTGATGATAGGGGCATATACTGGATTCTTTGTGTTAAGCGCTATCGGCATGGGGCTGCAGGGGATTGTTTTTTCCCTCATTATCGCCATGATTGTATGTGTGATTTTTGCCTTGTCGATAGAACGCTTAGCATACCGCCCTCTGCGTGAGCGTGGTGCGCCCCGCTTGAACTACCTTATCACTGCAATAGCAGTGAGCCTTATTATTCAAAACACTGCCAGGATTTTGCCTTTCATGGGGCCGACTCCCCGCCGTTTTCCTCATCCGCCCATTAGGAGTATTCAAATAGTAGAGGGGCTGAGTGTTTCTAATATTCAGATAATCATCGTTGTACTTTCGGCGATTCTCATGCTGATACTAAACTTCATTGTCAATTATACCAAGCGTGGAAAAGCCATGAGAGCTGTTTCGTTTGATCCGCAGGCGGCAAGCCTTATGGGGATTTCGGTAAGCCGCACCATCGCTTTTACTTTTGCTTTGGGAGCGACTTTGGCTGGAGCCGGCGGTGTGTTGTTTGCTTCTGCGTATCCTTTGGTTAATCCCACGATGGGCATGATGCCCGGTCTTAAAGCTTTTGTTGCGGCAGTGTTGGGCGGTATCGGCTCAGTGCCGGGAGCTATGCTTGGCGGTTATGTACTTGGTATTGCGGAAATATTTGCGGCGGGATTTATTTCAAGTCAGTTTGCTGATGCGATTTCTTTTGCAATTTTGATCATCGTTCTCTTGTTCAGACCTTCAGGGATACTGGGAAAGAATTTTAGAGCAAAGGTATAATATGTTCGGCAAATTACAAGGAAACCGTGCATTTCCGATTAAGTCAACCTTAATATTATCTATTGTAGCTGTTTTTGCAGTATTCGCTCCCGTTCTGTTGCACAATCTTGGAATTCTAAGTACTTATTGGGTGCTTGTTCTGACCATTGGCGGAGTCAACGCCATTATGGCAATTTCGGTTAATACGATTGTGGGTATCACAGGGCAGCTTTCTCTTGGGCAGGCAGGTTTTCTTGCTATCGGCGCATATTCTTATATCTTCTTTCATGCTGATATGGGTTTGCCCTTGCCGCTGGCGGCGCTTTGTGCGGTGCTTCTTACCGGGCTTGCAGGATTTATTATCGGTTTCCCCGTATTAAAACTTTCAGGTGATTACCTTGCTGTTGTTACGCTTGGTTTTGGCGAGATTATTCTCGTAGTTGCCAACAACCTTCC
>WQWD01000291.1 GCA_009785545.1 Treponema sp.
TCAGCCGAGACTTGCCGAAGCTGTAAAATTGGTCAGGGAGCTCGATCCTGCGGGGACTTGCACAAACGATTTTCGTGAATCGCTTATGGTTCAAATTGCCCGATTAAAACATTCAGTTTTATCAGGTAATTCACCTAACGCTGATGATTCTGGCATTGTTTTAACAAAGACAATGGAAGAGATCGAAAAGTCATTACTTGCCGTTTTGGAAAACCTTGAGCTTGTTGACAGGGAAAAATATGCGGCACTGGCGAAAAGAATCGATCTAAGCGAAGAAGAAACACGCTCGATCTGTAACTTGTTAAAAAAACATTCGCCTTTTCCGGGCCGTGCGTTTTATTCCGCATCATCAGAAATCAGGTATGTAATTCCTGATCTGCGTATCATCAAGGACGACGACGGTTTTATTATCAAGTTAAATGATGAAGCGTTTCCTGTATTGGGAACAAACTCGTTTTTTGACGAGATGTGCGATTCCGCAGACAAAACAGCACGGACGTTTGCCCGAGAAAAAGTCAGGGAAGCCAAGCTTTTTATCAATCACTTGAGTCAGCGTAATAAAACACTGATTCGGGTAGCAAACGCCATATTAGAATTTCAACGTTCTTTTTTTATGAATGGCCCAAAATACCTTGCCCCGCTTACGTTGGGGGACATTGCAAGAGAGCTGGAAATTCATGAAGCAACCGTATCCCGCACCGCAAACGGAAAGTATATGCAAACTGATTGGGGAATCTTTGAGATTCGCCACTTTTTCTCTAATTCCATCTGCGGAACAGGATCCGGCGGCTCACAATTTTCCAAAGAAAGCGTAAAAGAGATAATCAAAGAGATTATAGCAGCCGAAAATCGACTTTTATCGGATATGGAAATTTCGGCTCTTTTGCGTCAAAAAGGAATTGCGTTGGCACGCAGAACTGTGGCAAAATATAGAAAAGAACTTGATATGGGTTCTTCGTATACTAGAAGAACCAACACTTAAAAATGAGGAGAGAGACATGAACTTAGAAATTAAATCTTTGCAATTTTCGTTAGGTGATGATGCGAGAGAGTATCTTCACAAAAAGCTCGACAGGCTCCGCAATGCAGAAAATATGATTGTGGACTTGATAGTCACGTTAAAAAAAGAAAAAGACTTTGTCGCAGAAGCCTCGGTTAATTTCCGCTGGGGCATTTCGATTCATGTCAGCGAAAATGATTTTGAACTTACAAAAGCTATGGACAAAATGATCGATAAACTGGAAGCAAAGATAACTAAAGAGAAAGAAAAAATTAAGGAAAAACGTTAGGAAATGAGGCTGTCTCAAAAACTGAAGTTTTGGGACAGCCTCAAATTATAAACAAGGGGATTAACAAAATTATATGAAAAAATATTCGGCAGCTTGTGAGAAGCGTTTAGAGAAAGTGTTTGAGTGGATGGCGGAGGAGGGGATTGCTCTTCTGATGTTGGAAGATTCAGAAACCAGACGGGATAATAATATTCGGTGGCTGACCGGGCAGCCGGGTGACGCTTTGTTGTTTTTGGCTCAGGTTCCTCAGGCGGCTTCTGGAAAAAAAAGAACGGCAAGCAAAAGTGAGCAGCCAGTAAAATTGGAAAAAAGCGTTGTTCTTGTTCCTTGGGATATTAATATTGCAAAATTATATGCTTGCAATGTGCCGCTTACGATTATTCCATATAATGATTTTGGGCGCAAACCTGTAAACGCTCTTATGGCAGCGGCTAAATTGTTAAAAATTCCGGCAGGGTCTAAAATAGAAATCCCTTCTGTTACGCCCTATCCTGCCTTTCTGAAATTTGTAGGCGAGCTAACTGACTTTGACATCTTATGCCGTGAAAACGGAGCAGAAGCTGCAATGCGAAAATTACGCTCTGTAAAGAATGATGAAGAAATTGCAATTATACGCAAAGCAGCGAAGATTACAAATGAATTGATTGATCTGCTGGAAAAAAATGCACGTAACGGAAAAATAAAAACCGAAGCAGACGCAGCTTTGCTTATACAAATTGAGGCAAGAAAACGCGGCTGCGAAGGAACAAGTTTTGAAACACTCGCCGCAGGCACTGAGCGCAGCTTTGGTATACACGCTTTTCCGTCATGGACTTGTGCGCCGTTTGGTGGGCAAGGGCTTTCGATTTTGGATTTTGGCGTAAAATACAACGGGTACTGCACCGATGTAACGCTTACCTTTGCACGTGATTTAAACCCAAAGCAGGAAAAATTTATCGCTCTGGTTGAAAGAGCAATGAAACTTGCTTTGTCAATGTCGCATAACGGAACGCCGACAAGGGATATAGCTGCGGCGGTGGATTCTTTGTTTTCAAAATCGAAAAAAGAAATGCCGCACGGACTTGGACATGGTATCGGGCTTCAGGAACATGAATACCCCGTAATCCGAAATTCAAGCGATAACGAATGGGTGCTGGAACCGGGCATGATCTTTACAATCGAACCCGGACTTTATGATCCATTACTTGGCGGATGTCGCCTTGAAAACGATATCCTGATAACAGAAAACGGCCATGAGATACTAACAGAAGCACGTATAATTCGGCTCTAGCCTAAAGCCCAAAAAACTGGTATTCTGCCAATATGAAAATTTGGCTTAAGTTCTTAATTGGCTCCATTTTGGGGATAATCATAGGGTTCCTCTTGCCGCACAGCGAGGGTGTAATATCTGCTTTTATTTGGCTGGAAAAACTGGCGTTAGGTATTGGGCGATATATTGTAATCCCGGTTCTGGTTTTTTCGTTGACAATCGCTATTTATGAATTGCGTATGGACAAGCAATTCTGGCCGATGGTCTTAAAACATTTGATTTTTATTGCGGCAGCGGCAGTTGTTGTGGTTTTTTTGGGGATTATAGTTACAACTATTTTTTCTCCGCAGCGAATCCCAATAGAAACCATCACTAATTTTGATACCTTGAGTCTGAGCGTTTCTGCGAATATTCTTGAAATATTTCCATCGAATATGCTGAGTGTACTTACAGGCAGCGGAATTTATCTGCTTCCAGTATGTATTTTCGCATTCTTCCTCGGCATGGGTTTAAATTTTGATAAAAATTATTCCAAACCTGTTATAACAATTGTAGATTCACTTTCAAGAATCTTTTATCATGTCGCATCATTTTTTACAGAAATACTCGGACTTATCATGATTGTTCTGGCGGCATTTTGGGCGGTAAGGTTTAACGAAGTTTTACGAGCAGGGGTATTCAGAGATTTAATTCTGATACTGGGACTGTTCAGTTTATTTCTCTGCTTCGTTATTCTTCCATCGTTATTGTATCTTTTAAAGCCGAAGGTCAACCCTTGGCGTGTTCTTTACGGTTTTTTAGGTCCCGCATTTACAGCATTTTTCTCTGGAGATGTCAACTTTTCCATCCCGGTACTACAGCGCCACTCTAAAGAAAACTTTGGTATTCGCAGACGTTCAAGCGCAATTTCATTGTCTTTGTTTTCA
>WQWD01000292.1 GCA_009785545.1 Treponema sp.
CGGCAACAGCTCAACTTTTCTGAGATCGGATTGGGCGGTCTTTTGCCCCCTGGATGGGGGCTTTTTTTATGTGCTAAAACAGGAGACCAATAAACTTTTATGATTTTTGAATACAAACTTTCTGCCGGGAAAACTGATTTCTATAACATCACAGCGCAGGTACGCGAGGCAATTTCCAAAAGTGGTGTTACAGATGGAATTGCAATGGTTTTTTGCCCGCACACAACGGCAGGCATCACGATTAACGAGAATGCCGACCCTGACGTTGTGTATGACCTTTTGCTTGGGCTGGAAAAAGCTTTCCCCGACCGCCCTGATTTCCGTCACGGCGAGGGCAATAGTTCAGCGCATCTTAAGGCAAGCGCGTTAGGTTCAAGCGCGAGCATTATTATCGAAAAAGGCAAACCCGTTTTGGGAACCTGGCAGGGCATCTATTTCTGCGAGTTTGACCCGCCGAGAAACCGGACTTTTTTTGTGAAAGTTATGTGAAAACTACTTAAGTCTGACCGGACAGATTTCCAGCCAATATCCGTCGGGATCTTCAATAAAGTAGATGCCTATATCCTTGTTTTCAAAACAGATGCAACCCATTTTTTCGTGTAACTCGTGGGCTTTTTCGAAGTCCTCGACTGTAAAGGCGATATGCCATTCATTCTCACCGAGGTCGTAAGCGCCTTCCTTGTCGCGGAGCCATGTAAGCTCGATATTATGCGATGACGAACCGTCCGTCAGGTAAACCAGTTCAAAACTGCCGTCTGGAGCCTTACGGTTGCGGGCAACTTCCAAACCCAGCGCTTGTTTGTAGAATTCCAGGGATTTTTCCAAATTTGATACGTTAATGTTTGTGTGCGCTATCGTGAACTTCATGACAAATCTCCTTAATTAAAACTATAACTGCATCATATTGAGCCTTTATATAAATTAAATCAATATGATAGTATAGGCAACATGAAACTGGATAAAGGGCTGCCGGCTTTTATTGATAAAATTTCTTCTCTTGACAGTACCGACAGGGAGCGAATTCTTGATACCCTGGAACTGGTAAAGGAGCGTTTAGACAGTACCGACAAGCTTCCCGGTGCGGCTTTCATTTTATTAGACCTCGGTCTTGATACGGATACGATTGTTGCGGCGTTAATTCGCCTTTTACCGGAACCTCCTCTTGAAAAATTTGATACTGCTGTTTCTCTCCTCGTGAACGGGGCAAAAAAAATTGACAGCCTCAAGACAAACAATAAAACAGTTCAGGAAGCGCAGCACATCAGGAATATGCTTTTTCTGTTGGCTGATGACATTCGTGTTGTTTTTATCAAGCTGGCAGAAAAGCTGAGCGCCATGCGTTTTATGGATTCTTCCCAGGGCGAAGGGAAAAAAACAGCAGCGCGCGAATGTCTGGACATTTACGCACCACTAGCCAACCGTCTTGGTATTTCCTGGATGAAAAACGAGATGGAAGACCTTTCCCTAAAATTTCTTAACAGGGAAACTTTTCAACAAATAAAGGGAATAGTTTCCGAAAAGCTCGAACAGCGTAATAAGTTTCTTGATCATGCGCAAAAAACGATAATAGAAGAGGCTAAAGCGGCGGGAATACGTGTCGAAGTTATGAGCCGGGCCAAACATTTTTATTCGGTTTATATGAAGATGCGAAAGCGCAATAAAACCGTTGATGAAATTTTCGATTTGGCAGGAATGAGGATACTTTGCGACAGCATTGAAAGTTGTTATACGATATTGGGCATTGTTCATAGGATCGGCCGGCCTGGAAACGGTACATTCAGGGATTATATTGCAAGACCAAAGTCTAACGGTTACCAGAGCCTGCATACTACAATAATGCTTGATACCGGGGCAGACCTTGAACATGAGCATGATGATGAAGGTAAGCTGCTTGAGATACAAATCCGTACTGTTCAGATGCACCAGATCGCTGAACATGGTATAGCCAGCCACTGGTTATATAAAATGGGTTCGGGCGGGAACAATGTAGCGCAGGAAGAAATCGGAATTGTGAACAAATTAAAAGGCTGGAAGCAAGGCAGCCAGGAACTTTCTCCTTCATGGCTGGAAGAAATAAAAAGTGAAATACAGCGCAAAAGTATTTACGTTTTTACACCGCAGGGCAAAGTTATCAAACTTCCGAAAGGCGGAACGCCAATAGATTTTGCTTACCAAATCCACACTGATGTCGGTGAACGTTGTGCCGGTGCAAAAGTAAACGGTCACATTGTTCCTTTAAAATCGCAACTGGAGAATACGCAAGTTGTGGAGATCCAAACCAGCTCTTCGGGTCACCCTCATTTCGGCTGGCTGGAGTATGTTAAATCGTCAAAAGCCCGAAGCAAGATACGCTGGTGGCTCGCAAAAAACGATGAGTTTTTTATAGCCGAAAAAGAAAAAGCGGCAGAGCTGAAAAAACGGCTGGCAAACGAAACAGCCCACGCCCTTGACAAAAAAAGCCATACGGAAAAACCCGTCTCGCCTTTAACGTCAGTTCTGAAAGTGCGTATCGGGGATGAAAAAAACATGATGATACGATTTGCCGGCTGTTGTTCTCCGGGGCTCGATGCAGCGATTATCGGTTATGTATCAAGGGGACGCGGTATAATTATTCACCGTGTAGATTGTAATAACCTTGCGAATAACCCTGAGGTAGAACACAGAAAAATCGCCGCCGAGTGGGATAGTGTTGAACCTCTGAATACGCATCCCAGCCCGGGTAAACGCGCGAAATAACCCGGCTACATAAGCGGAGCGAAAAGGCGAAAAACGTCCTGTACGATACGCTGTATTGCGTTTCTGGAACAGTTTTTAAGGGTTATTTCCTGGCAATTTTCGAGAACCGCCAGAAAATCTTCTTTTACTTTTGCGACGCTTTTGGTTTTGTACATCCAAACACCACATTCAAAATGAAGATAAAGACTGCGAAAATCGAGATTGGTTGTGCCTACTGTTGCCACACGATCATCCGATACGAAAGTTTTCGCGTGGTTAAAACCGATAGTATATTCGTAAATTTTTACACCTGCCAGAATTAATTGGCGGTAGTAGGATCGTGAAACAATCGCTACTATCCATTTATCCCAACGATGCGGGGTAATAATCCGCACATCAACACCGCTCTTCGCCGCAAGCGTTAACGCGGAAAGAAGATTATCATCTATTACAAGATAGGGAGTATTGATATACAAATACTCTTTTGCATTATTCATAATCTGGATATATACATGTTCGCCTACGTTTTCGTTATCTATAGGGCTGTCTGCGTAAGGCTGGACATACCCGTCAGACTCAATATGCGTGTTTCGCCCAGGGTAAAATGTGTGGGGATTATCAGGCTGCTTTCTTCCCAGGTTCCACATATGAAGGAATATTAATGTTAAGCTCCACGCTGCGTCTCCCTGGATCATTATTGCTGCGTCCTTCCAATGGCCGAAACGTTCTCTGGCGTTGATGTAC
>WQWD01000293.1 GCA_009785545.1 Treponema sp.
CTGCCGGTGTAGGCAGAGATTCCATCGATTGGAGTGTTGTGTATTCAATTGTTACATGATGTTTTGTCTCAACTTCTGATTTGATTCTGTCAACTTCTGCCAATACGGAAGCAATCGTATAACGTGGAAGGATTCGTGAGTCCATATAAAAGACATCTTCGCCGGGAATGGTATTTACATTAGGAACATTCGCTTCTTTTTTTGTCGGCTGGAAAGTAGAGTAGTCGGGGGTAAACAAAGAGTCTCGCTCATTAAATTTGGCGGAAAGTTCAATGTGCAGACGAAGCGCCAAATCGGAGCCCGCTAAAAATGCGTTTATGCCGCTGTCCGGCATTGCTCCATGCGCCTGTTTTCCGTGTGTAACAAAACGTTGCCAGCATACGCTTTTTTCCGCTATTTCGATGAGCTCTCCGTTTTCGTCACCGCCGTCGGGAACCAAAACCATGTCGCTTTTTTTAAAAAGCTCAGGATGATTTTCTACCAGCCAGTTAATGCCGTAAACAGAGCCGACTTCTTCGTCTGAGGCGAATAAAAGTTTGATCGTTCTTGCCGGCTTTAACCCCTGCTGAACAAAAGCCAAAGCCGCCAATACAGAGGAAACAATTCCCTGTTGGTTGTCCTCAACTCCACGCCCGATAAGGCGATGTCCGAGCGAATCGTTTTTTTCTATCACAGTATAGGGGTCGCTTTCCCAAAGTTTTTCTTCACCCGGCGGGACAATGTCGATATGACCCAAAAGCCATAAACGCCCTTCGTCACCAGAGCTGCCCTCAATCGTAGCGATAAGGTTTGGGCGTACTCCGCCTTTGGCCCTGACATCAGGGGAGTCGTATCTTTCGAGCATTGTGATACCGTGCGCTTTAAGCCATTCCTGGAGAAAAATACATTTGTCAAGTTCGCCTTGACCTCCTGATTCAGGAGAAATTGCCGGGCGTTTGGTAAGTTCTGTTTCAAGTTCAATAGCGATGTTTACGGATTTTTCAATCCAATCAAAAAGTTTTTCTTTCATATATTTTTATAAACGTCCCAACTAGTTTTTATCAAGGTCTCCATGTCGGAATACTTTGCTTTCCAGCCAAGTAATTCAGCGGCGAGTGAACAGGAAGCTGTAAGTTTTGCGGGATCGCCTTCACGCCGTCCGACTGTTTTTGCCAAGATTGGCTGCCCTGTAATTTTACGTGCGGTTTCAAGCACTTCGGTTACCGAAAAACCCAATTCGCTGCCAAGATTTATGGTTATGCTTTTATCGTTTTTTTTGATATACTCCAACGCCTTGGCGTGCCCTTCGGCTAAATCATTAACGTGAATGTAATCTCGGACACAAGTGCCGTCGGCAGTGTCGTAGTCATCGCCGAAAACCTGCATTGAATTTCTTGCGCCGCACGCAGTTTCCATGATAACAGGCAAAAGATTTGCCGGGTTTTGTTCCAACCCTTTGATACGCCCTTTTATGTCGTAACCGGCAGCGTTAAAATAACGCAATGACGCATAACGGATGTTTTTTAGTTTGTCGTACCACCCCAAAAAACGTTCAATTTCCAGCTTGGTAAAGCCGTAATAATTTTCCGGCAAAGTAGGATGTTTTTCATCAATAGGCAGATATTGAGGTTCGCCGTAAACCGCCGCACTTGACGAAAAGACAATTGATTTGATCCCTGCCTCGCAAGCCGCATTTAATATATTGACAGTTCCGCAAATATTATTGCGTGAGTATTTTTCAGGGTTCAGCATCGATTCTCCCGCCGCTTTAAACGCCGCTAAATGAATGATGGCGTCAAAGGAAGCTGTTTTCATTGCGCCAAGCAAAACCTGATAATCGTGAATGTCGCCGTGAATAAATTTTGCCTCTTTGAAGAGGTTTTCCCTAAGACCGCTGGAAAGATTGTCGTAAACAACACAATTATGTCCTCTGTCCAAAAATTCTCTTGTTACATGGCTGCCGATATATCCGGCTCCGCCGATTACTAAAATGTTCATAACCCCAAATATACCTAAAGTGATAAAGAAATACTAGTACGATTTTGTGTAATAATGCGTGACATTTAAAAGAAAACATGGTATAATTATTTGTGAGGTTATAATTATGAAATCTACCTTTAAAATGACAGTAAATTTTGCGGTTATCGTAATGCTCTTTTTCACTGCGTGTGATTTTTTCCCCGAATATCCAAATCCCGATTTTGAATGGGGAATTGGGGACGGGGAGAGTGCTGCTATTTTGTCTTATCGAGGACCAGGGGGTGCTGTGGTAATCCCCAATCAGATAGGAGGACGCCTGGTTAGGAGCATTTTGCATAATGCTTTTAGCGGCAGCAGGATGACAAGCGTTATTATCCCCAACACCGTTACTTTTATTGGGGACTGGGCATTTTCGTGGAACTACCTTACCAGTATTAACATCCCGGCCAGTGTCACTTTCATTGGAGACAGGGTGTTTTTGAATAACGACAATTTGTATGAAATCACTGTTGCTCCAGCTAATACACACTTTATGTCAGTTGACGGAGTGCTTTTTAATATAGATAAAACAGAGCTTATTCAGTTTCCTGAAGGAAGAATAGACTTCTACGTTATCCCCAAAGGAGTTACCACCATTGGGGATTTTGCTTTTGAGAACAGCCGTTTGACTAGTATGACTATTGGCGGCACAGTGACAACCATTGGAGATTCTGCTTTTAGGAACAGCCGTCTAACAAGTGTGACTATTGGCGATACAGTGATCACCATTGGTAATTCTGCTTTTTGGGGCAGCCACTTGACCTGTGTTGTAATTCCCAACAGCGTTGAGTCTATTGGAATTAGCGCTTTTTCTATCAACCAACTGACCGATGTTACTATTCCGGGTAGCGTTAAAACCATTGGAAGTGGGGCTTTTTCTAATAACCAACTGACCGATGTTACTATTCCAGACAGTGTTAAAACCATTGGGAATTCTGCGTTTTGGGGCAACCAACTAACTGATGTTACTATTTCGAATAGCGTTAAAACCATTGGAAGTGGGGTTTTTTCTAACAACCAACTGACCGATGTTACCATTCCCAACAGCGTTACTTCTATCGAGAGTAATGCATTTCAGAACAACCAACTCACCAGTCTAACTATTCCTGACAGCGTCATATCCATTAGGGACGGTGCATTTTCCCGTAACCGCCTGACTAGTGTTGTCATCGGCAGCAGCGTTGCTTCCATTGGAGACAGGGTTTTTGCTTTCAACGACACATTACATGAAATCACTGTTAGCCAAGATAATACGCATTTTGCGGCAGTGGATGGAGTGCTTTTTAATAAATATAAAACAAGACTTATTCAATTTCCTGTAGGAAGAACAAACTCCTACATCATTCCCGATAGTGTTGCGTTAATTGGAGATGCGGCGTTTGCTGTCGAAAGTTTGTCATCTGTTAACGGTTTGACCAGTGTTACCATTCCTAACAGCGTTGCGTTAATTGGGCA
>WQWD01000294.1 GCA_009785545.1 Treponema sp.
AATTTTTACAGCTAAAAAAGCCTGTTTTTACCATCCTGTTCTCGGATGATTTCCGTGGGTCGTGTCCACATACAAGAAAGTTGAATAATATTTCATACAACCTCCTTTTAAGTTGAACAAAAATAGCAGCTGCTCATTTTGAACAATTGTTTTGAATTTTGTAACCATATATAACTAGCTACCAAAATTCAAGAGCCGCCCAATACAGGACGGCTTCTTGGCGCAAACTTTTTGTTGTGCGGTACATTTTTTTCACCCCCAATATATTGTCGCAAAGCATCATACGTTGTCCTGTTCAGCTTTGCGGTTAAGGTCGCTCACAATCTCGGTAAACATTTCCCTGTGTTTGTTATACGTTGTATAATCAATTGAAGCGGCACAGCGTATTTCTCCAACCGAGTACGGTCTGCCCTCAATGGGCTTGTTGTGGTATGCTGTGGTTAAGCGGCGTATATGCCACTCCATTCTTGTTTCCACAAAATCCTTGGTGAGTGCGGAAAGGTAAGTGTCGTCTTTTAGTGTATCTTTCCCTATTCCAGCTACGTTTGCAATATAATTACGTGAAACTTGCTCTTTTGGCGGATTATTCCAAATGGTTTCAATTGCACACCTTATCTGTTTTTCGTATTTCAATATATGTGAGCCACCTTTTGCCGCACGCTTTTTACGCCAATCACAGCCTTTACGTTCAACTATTTCGTTAAGGTAAGCTCCTAATTCAGGATGCGCCTCACCTTTATACTTTAGCTCTTCCTCGGTTGAACCCACTAAAGTCGCAAGAAGCCTATAAGATACCCGCCTATTAGGAAAACCGTCCGTTTCAAAATTAGAAATAACATCACGAAGTTTACGATGAAGTAGAACTGTGCGCTCGTAGTATGATACGGAAGCATCTATATATTTTGGTCGAACATTTGCAGGGGGACTTCTTATCGGTCGGTCTTGCCCTAAGTTAGTTATGCGACTTTTAACCACACGCTTTTTGCGCCAATCCCACCTGCTTTCTACTATCTCGTCAAGAAAAGCTCGCAGTTCAGAATTAGGACTCATTTTGTATCGCAATTCATCTCGCGTTACTCCAAGTAAACTTGCGATATAACCATAAGATAAAGCCCTATCGGGATAGCCGTTAGCATCAAACGTGGCAATGATTTTGCGTAGCTTGCCCAACAATAGCTCTTCGTGTTCAATGCGTATGCGTCGTTCGTTGTCAAAAACAACCCTGCTTCGTATCCAATCGTAATCGTTTTTTTGTAGATATGTGTATGCACCCGGAACCTTTTCGTCAAGCAAGGCAATAGTTACTTCATCGTATTGCTCACACAGGGCTGTAACTTCCGATTTATAATAGTTTTCTGCCCCCATTTCTGTATCATGGAGAAACGGTTTCATTAGGCCGTGTTTTCTTTTTTGCGCTTCCAAGACACCTTTCGAACATTTTAATATTTCCATCGCCCCCTCTCTCGTCATTTTAGGGTCTTGGCAACAGCGAACCAATTCGTCTTTCCACAAATGCCCGTAATCCTGTATTAAGCGCAAACCACGCTTACGATGCGATGCGGTATATTTATAAAGCATCCCACAATAGGTACACTCAAAATATGCAGTCATGGTACAGTAATACTCTACCATATCAATAATTTCAGCACCGTCTGTATGATAGTGAGGACATATCTGATTTGCGCAACCATACGGAGGGTGTCCAAAAGGAGTTTCAGCAGGATTGCTTTCGATAAAGTCTTTGACGCTCCCGGTTAAATAACACATCAAAAGAATATGGTGCAAAGGTGTAAAATCGCCCATTGTTGACTGTGATATTTTGTTCGTCCATCCTTTGAAACAGGAGTCTTCCGCAACAGTAAATAGCTCATCAATAAAATCTTTCCCCCAATAATCGAAAAATTCATTGTGTAGTTTTTCGTACTGGTTACATATTCCTTTGAAAGTCGCCAAACCTCTGTCACGGAGCAAGCGACTATATTTTTCATGGCAGTTATCTGACCAGTTAATACTTGTACCGTGTTCGATGAGCCATTCGCATTCTCTGCCAATTTTCAGAAATTTATCTTTATGCTGTTCCAATTCATCCAAAATCCCGTAATCTTGCTCCACGTTCACAACATTTGAAGCGGGATAAAATTCGGCTCCGATTTTATTAGTTAGAACAGAAGAATCAACAAGCCGCACTCCATGCCTGATACAATAAAGCATTTCAGATAGCTGATGTTGTCTGCGCCAGTATGTCTCCCCGTAAATGTGATTATCTTCACAAACACACAAAGGACAGTATTTAAGGTGTTTCGCCTTTGACCGTCTGCCAAATGTTGTTTTGTTTACTGCGTTTTTTATTGGCTTGCCGCTGTTTATTAAGTTGTTAATCTCAGTACGCAAAACAGACGGGTACGTCATGTTGAAATAAGGGTGTAGCGTGTGGTCTAATGCAATACTTTTTCGTGTGATTCCTGATAGCGGGGATACCCATTCGTCAATGCACTCCAGTCTTATCGGCAAAAATATGGAGTTTGTAAGAGTCTGCCTATTCCCAAATAAATTCTTAGATATATCCGCGTACTCTGTGGCTCCGGAACGAACAGCGCATCTGCATAAAATACTGTACAGGCATTCGTCCGGGTACGGTGTAGGGAAAAACCCGCCTACCATTCTTCATTTTTAACCGTTCCGATAGCCTTCATCTCATCATAGCCGCTTGCGTTTCTTAAATCACCATCCTTGGTATTTTCGGTTTTCAACTGTTCCTCAGATTGTTCCTCCTGTAGCGCATATGCCTGATACGCCGTTTTAACAATGTCACCGACTTTTCGTAACTCCATATGAGCCGCCATGACTTTGCCAACAAGCCTTTTTGCGGCTACAGGCTCCACATCAAGCTCCAAAAGCTTGAGGATTGCTTGTTCTGAAAGCGAAATGCTGTCACGCTTTTTCGGAATCTTTTCAGTCTCAGGCGGAAGCATTGCCAAATACGCTACATAGTAATCCTCTATGCCAATCGGTGCAATATCACCGATTGCCTTGATGCGTTTCTTGTCGCCTGAACGCAGAGCATCAAGCGCAGGTTTCACCAGTCCAAGTTTTTCAGCAGCAACGGCACTAAAATCGTCTGGGGTAATAGTTTCGGTTTGTAACCCAATAGCTCGAATTTGAGCCATTGCATAAAGTTTTACAGCAATATCAACAATTCCTTGGCTTTCATAGTACAAAGCGTCCTTGAACTCATCATTTAGCAGAACAATCTCTTTTGTCCATTGGTTTTTCCACATGGTTGATACAAAAATATCCCAAGAAGTATCGTTTTTCATTCTGTCCCAAAGCAAATCCCCTTGATGTCCGCTGCTGCGCCGCGCCTGACGGAACTCGCTTTGTAAAACTTCCATAGCCCCCGTTGTTCCGATAAGGACTACAGGGATGCCTATTTTATTAACAAGCGTAACTAAA
>WQWD01000295.1 GCA_009785545.1 Treponema sp.
GGCTCACTGTTAATGGATTCAAAGTTAATGTTAAAATCCGCAAAAAAATCTTTATCGACAGATGTTGTCCGTGCGCTTCCGTTAAAGTCGCATACAACACCCAAGGGATTTTTTTCCAGCCCTTCCCTTAATGCGGAAAGCAAATCAGGCGCATTGCCGCATACAACTTCGCCGCAAAATTCATGATATGTTTTTAGCGCATCTGCTTTAGCAATTGTTGTATTTGCATATACTTTTTCAAGCTGTTCTTTATCGGCGGCGGAAAAAAGCCGCTCTATTTTTTCTGCGTTATCTTCTCTTTTTAAAAAATCATTAAACTGAGTGATAAGTTTTTCAGCTTCGTCGGCTTCAAGTACACCGCCGTCTTTCAGCCCAAACTTTATACCGTTGTAGCCGATAGGGTTATGGCTTGCGGAAATGTAAATAAATCCCTCGGCAAGCTCAACGTTTCTAACCCAAGCCATGATCTCCGGCGCTGAAGTGATCCCTGCGTATCGTACGTCACAACCGGCAGCCAGCAGAACCGGCAGCATTGCGTCGGCAATAGCCTTCCCTGTCGGTCTGGTATCAGCGGCTAAAAGGATAGTTGGGGGGAGCTGCCGAACCTCAAGTTTGGAGAGAATGTACTCGGCAAAAACGAAAGCCGCCGCCCCAGAAATAACCCTGAGCGCATTTGAGATTTTTTCTGATGTACTTTCTTCTTCGCCGTCATGCGCAAAAATACCCCTCCAGCCAGAAGCCGAAAGTATCATTTTATCAAGAGCGGCGTTGATTTCTTCTGTTTTAACCATGAATTCAGAGTCTATACCTTTACTTCAGATTATTCTACTACAGCCGGCAAATTTAATTTGGGGGTGTTTTGGGGAATATATTTTCTTCAAACAGGGTGTATTTTGTTCAACCATTTTTTTTTAGATTTTACCATAGGAGAACAACAATGTCAAAGCAGAACATAATCCAGCGCAGAGAATTAGAGCCATTGATGTTGAAAGCCATAAGCATTTCCAAACATTATGAAAAAGCCACGAATTACTGCGCTTCTGTTATAGGATTTGATTTAAACACAAAACCTAATAATTTTTATTCAGTTTGCGGGCAAGATAACAACAAAATTTGTACAATCAACTCAGAAATTGAATGTGTCCAATTACACATGGAAGCGATCTATAAAGCAAGGGCATTGGGCGGTTCTTACATTTATTCATGCCCCAAAGGATTTGTATTTTGGACAAGCCCTTTTTATTCAGGCGAAAGATTAGCCGGAGCGTTTTTTTCAGGAGATGTAAAAAAAACAGAAAAAGATTTAGGAAAACTAAAAGCCCTTGCCCTGATTATGCAGTTATGCGCAAATCAAATATCTGATATGAGTTTTGTACAAAAAAATGTCGGGTTAAGAGCAATGATGTTTAAACCTTCGCTTGTGTACGATCCGTACAAATCGGAGTTTTCCGGGGATGATACAAAAAACAAATGTTTAAGTTCCGATATGGAGAGACAACTGTTAGCCAGCCTTCGCAGAGGAGATAATTCAGAAGGGCAAAAAATACTGGAAAATCTTCTTGCAACACTGTACGAAGAGGTTAAATGCAATTTCCAGGTTTTTAAATTAAAAGCGACTGAACTGGCAGTATTGCTATCAAGAGCCGCTGTAGATCCGCAAAAAATTAAAGATAACACTGACATAGAAACGACAAGACGCAACCTGAAAAAAATTGAAGAAAGTGCTTCAACTGAAGAGGTAAATACCATACTTTCCGCAATTACAGACAATATGGCAGAGGTACTCTTTTCATTTCATGGGGTACGCCATTTTTCGGCAATCAAAAAAGCGGAAAGATATATATGGGCACATTACACAAGAAAACTCAGCCTAAAAGAAATTGCTGCTGCCTCAGGGCTTTCCGCACCATATTTCAGCACAATTTTTAAGGAGGAGATGGGAGAAAATCTTTCAAGTTATTTAAACCGGCTGAGGATCGAAAAAGCTGCAACCATGCTGGTAACAACAGATTTGCCGATCAGTGAAATATCATCAGCTTGCGGTTTTGAAGATCAAAGCTGGTTCTCTAAAATATTTAAAAATAATACAGGTTTAACTCCCGGAAAATACCGGGAACGCGGAATGAATGCCGTAACGCAACACAATGGAAGGAGTATTTTTAGCTTATGACAGACAACAAGAGGTGTAAAGAATTCAACGAAAAACATGAAAAAATTCTTATTAATTATTACCAAGCAACAGGAAGCAATATTTGTTTGTATGATCGTGCATATAAACCTGTTTTTTTGGAAGATAGTAAAGAATTTTGCCCGGAAACGATGATTTGCCCATATTGCAAGAATTCCAACGGCATAAAAAAAGGCGAATTTCCCTGCCATGAAATGCACGTAGAAGCAATAAAAGAGGCAAACAGGAAGGGAGATTTTCATATTTATGAATGCCCTTTGGGGTTGCTGTTCTGGAGCAGCCCAATTTACACATACGGCGAATTTTCCGGCGCACTCAGGGGAGCAGGATTTTTATCAAAAAACCATAAAAAAACAGTTGACTTTTTTTCAATTGCAAATGATACTTGTGTTATGTGCAATAGTGAAGTATCAGAAGAAAAATTCAAAGAGCGTATTGAATCTTTGCCTAAGGCAAGTGAAGAAAGATCCCAATCTCTTGCCGAGGTAATGCAGGTTTGCGCTGAATCTTTGTCTTCCGGAAACAAGGATTATCATGAGATAATCAGAAGGATGACCCAACAGCAGGAAGAAATAGCAAGGCTCATGGAAAAGCTGAGGGTTCAATACGGCGAAAAACCGGGTAATCCCGGCTACCCGCTGGAGAGGGAAAGATTGCTGTTAGCGGCCTTGCGAAAGGGTGATATCGGCGAAGCAAAAAAAGAACTAAATGAAATACTGGCAATCTTGTTATTTTTTAACCCCGGTCAATTAAAAAATGTGCAGCTGCGGGCTATCGAACTTGTCGTGCTGATTTCAAGAATTGAGATCAACCCAATAAAAATCGGTACTATTTCCATGGAAATTAACAGCCACAACTTAAGAATGGTGCAGGAAGCAAAAACCGCGGAAGAACTAATCAGTATTTTACATCAAGTTGTTGACAGAGTAGCAGACAATATATCTTCTTTCCGTGGAGTTCCTCATGCGGCGGCATTGCGAAAAGCGGAACATTTCATAATGGAAAATTTTACAAGAAAGATCAGCCTTAAAGAAATCGCTGATGTTGCGGGTCTGTCTCCCCCATACTTTAGTACTATCTTCAAAGAAGAAATGGGAGAAAACCTGTCAAAATATCTGAACCGCCAGCGAGTGGAAAAAGCAAGCCACTTATTACTGGAAACAGATATGTCTTTAGTTGAAATTGCTTCTGCCTGTTGTTTTGAGGATCAAAGCTGGTTTTCAAAGATATTCAAAACATACGCCGGTATCAGCCCGGGAAAATA
>WQWD01000296.1 GCA_009785545.1 Treponema sp.
ACGAGGCGTGCCTTGGCGACCGCCAACCGTGTTGCCGGTGATTGTGCCGCCGCTCATGGTGAAACTGCTGTTCACGCCCCTTACAATAACGCCGCCCACGTGATCGGCGGTAGCGTTTACAGCGGCGTTTCCGGTAATTGTGCCGCCCTGCATATTGAAAAAAGCGCCGCTTTCTCAATATAACCAGTTTGGGCGGTGGAAAGATTTGCGTGCCGTTGTTTGAGCACTTGACAAAACACAAAAATGTACGTACTATTATGTATGGGGACAATAATTAGTCCTGATGGTCGTTTTGAATGGGATGAAAAGAAGAATAAACTCAACAAGGAAGATCATGGTTTTTTCTTTGAAGAGATTCTTGCTGTATTCGACGATCCTTTCTTCTTGGAATCTTATGATAAAGACCATTCAACCTTGGATGAGGTACGTTTAAAAGGTATAGCCTCCTTTGATAGGCGTATCTATTTCTTTTTATCTTATGCCGAGCATAGAGAACGAACCCGATTAATCTCTGCCCGGTTAGCCGAACCGCATGAAAGGAAATATTATGACCAAAACTACCAAAAGCAAACTGGCGGATATGAGCGATGAACGAATTGCTGAACTGCAAAATTTTAAAACAAAAAACTACAATGATTGTCCTATACAAACACAGGAACAATTAAAGGAATTTAAACCAAAATACCCGGACGCTCGACTTTACAAACCCATTAAAAGGACTGTGCAAATTCGCCTTGATGCCGATGTTCTCGAATGGTTGAAACAAGCAGGGGCCGGGTATCAAACAAGAGCCAATGCGATTCTTAGGCAGGCTATGTTACAAGCTGATTAGACTCCGCCACGTTATCAGATAAGCTTGCGCACCCTTGTCGAGACGTCTCGACAACACACAAAAAAAACGATATCTGGTACCATTGCGTTGCCTATTTTTTCCTTGCTTTTCCTCACAAAGTGGGTTATAGTTAGAGAATGGGCGCAGGTATAGAATTTAACCAAGCTGCCTTTAGGCACGGCATTACAGAGGAAAGGATATGCTATGCTTTAAAGAGATCACAGTATGAAGGCCCTATGGATGATTATGAAAATAAATACATTGTCCTTGGTTTCGACAATTCTGGTAATTTGCTTGAAATTTTTTACAATTGTATAGATGATGAAACAATAAATGTATTTCATGCGATGAAATGTCGAAGTATCTTTTATCCATTATTGGATGAATAGGAGGAAAGTATGGCAAGAATGACAGAAGAAGAAGCTGTTTATTGGGATGAATATTTGACAAAAAATCCACCTAAAATTGATCCCACTAAAAGAGGAGGGGTTTTTACTCGACAGCGAGAATTACTTGATGTTCTAGATCGTGTTTCTGCTGAATATATTATAAGCTGTTCTATTTCGAACAACAAAATGCCATCACAAATTATCGGCGAAATGGTCAGGGAGCGGATTTCTGCTTCTGCGTAAAAGTATTTTGCATAAAGGGTAAACAGCATTAGACTTGCTCGCCAACTCACAAAAAAACCGCACTAGGGAACCGCCGACTTTCTTATCAATCAGCGGTTCCTTCCTGTGCGCCTTCCCCCTACGGATTACGCCGATTGTCAAGCACGTCGATAGTGCCGCCCGTCTGCGTGAACGTTACGCCGTTATCGTTGTGGATAAGCACGTCGCGAGGCGTGCCTAGGCGACCGCCAACCGTATTGCCGGTAATTCTTGAGCCGTCAAGCATAACAAAGCTTGCGCCGTTTCGTACCGTAACCACCTCAGAATTATTATCCGAGTTTGCCCCATGACCACTACGGAAATTCGGTAATACCTTTGCGCACCCCTTTTTCAATGCTCCTTTGTTTGTGGTTGCGCTTTTTTACACTATTTCTAAATAATCACTTGGCTTTAATATTCTTATTTGCTCATATTCTTTTAGCGCCAATAAATCATTGTCACCAGTGATAATAAAATCCACATTTCCATCGAGTCCACATTGCAATATTTTATCGTCATCTTTATCTCGGCTAATAGATTTAGCATTGTTCGTGAGAATAATTTTTTTAGAATACTTTTCAATAATGCGAATATAATTTGAATCTATCACTATTTTCACTTAGTTTTTCTGTATTTTTTTATTTCTTCAAAAACATCTTCCTCGGTGAAATTGTTTTCTTCCGCTATAGTTTTTCCGTAAGCATACAATTCTTGTAACCGTTGCCTATCGTTTATATACATTTTTACAGAATTATATATTAACTGAGTACGAGTTATTGCTGCATCATTTGCAATTAAATCAATTTTCTTTATCAAATCGTCATCAAATGCCAAGCTTACAGTAGCTAATGCCATAGATACATATACCTCTTGCCATTATGATAAAAGCATTTTAGGGATTTGTCAATTATAGAGTATTCTGTTTTCGTCCTTCAGATCTTCATCATTAGCCAATATATCATATATTATATCTCTGCGTACCCAGTTTTACTCGTCTGTACCGGTGATAGTTTCGATGAGTTGTTTGGGGGTTATCGCGGGGATAGCGCTGAGGGAGAAGTCTTTGATGTTGTGCGTGATGATATAGTCAACGGAGAGGGTAACGCCAACGACAAATTGAACGGAGTCCTCAAAGTCGTTCCAGTCAAGGTCAAGGGCCTGAAAGATGTGTTCTCCTGTTACGGTGGCGGGGTGAAAGACAGAGAGCATTTTCTTTATGGCTTGGGTCGCGCCTGTTTTTCCTAGGCTTTTTCTGGCTATGTAGTAGATGTCGGTTATCGCTGACGCAGAGATGTATCCTGTAATTTGTCCTATTTCGGCAAGCTTAAAGATTGTGTCGGAGTATTCAAAAAGAACGGGATGTTTAAGCAGTTTGTTCAGCGCGATATTGGTGTCAATCAATATTTTCATTTATAGGTATTTTGCCAGCCGTTCTTCACGGATTTGTTCAGCGGTAATGTCGCCGAGGTTCGACAGTATGCCTGTCAGGGAGTCTGATATGGGTGTTTGGGCGGTTCGCAAGATTCCGTCCAGCTCTTTTTTGGTGAGGCGGAGTGTTGGGGGTTTTTCTTCCTTTTTGTCAAAAGGGATTACTTTTAACTCGAGGCGGACGGTTGCCCCTGTTGGAACTTCGCGGGGGACGTTGATGATCAGCGAACGGCTGGACGGTATTTCTACTGTTTGCGTGATGGTCATGTAATAAGTATAACATGGGAAAGAAAAATGAACAATGTGCTTCTTCGCTCATCTTCCAAACATTAATTTAACGCTAGAATCCACCCCTTGTCGAGACGCCTCGACAACACACAAAAAACCGCTAGAGGGAACCGCCGACATCCTAGTTATCAGCGATTCCCTCCCGCGCGCCCTTCCCCCTACGGGTTAAGCAAATCGTTAAGCACCCCAATGCCCGGCTGACCGGGGTTTACCGTAATGGGCGCAGTCGGAGTTCCGGTGGGAACACCCCC
>WQWD01000297.1 GCA_009785545.1 Treponema sp.
CTTCTGACTAATGCGATAAAGTTTACAGACACGGGTATTGTTAAGCTTTGTGCGGCAATAAATGAACGGACTGATGACAGTATCACAATACATTTTACGGTAAGAGACTCCGGTATTGGCATGACGCCCGAGCAAATAGAAAAAATATTCGAACCGTTTGCGCAGGCAGAAGCAAAAACAATGCGCAAATGCGCCGGTACTGGATTAGGTCTTCCCATAGCAAAAAACATAATAGAACTAATGGGCGGAAAATTATTTGTAGAGAGCGCTCCGGAAGCGGGCAGCAAGTTTAGTTTTGATTTAACATTTAACACAATAAAAGCAGACAGTGAAGAGCTGAATAAAAAAATTCACATGGGTGAAATTAAAAGACCATCGTTTAATGCCGAAGTCTTGTTATGCGAAGATAACTTAATGAACCAGCAGGTAATTTGCGAACATTTTGAGAAAGTAGGATTAAAAATCGCTGTAGCGGAAAACGGAAAAATTGCCGTAGATTTTGTCAAAAAGCGCAAAGAAAACAATGAAAAACAATTTGATATTATTTTTATGGATATAAATATGCCGGTAATGGACGGCTTGGAGGCATCTGCAAAAATTCACGAGATAGATTCAACAATCCCTATAATTGCCATAACGGCAAACATGATTGATAATAACAATGATATTTACGCAAAAGCCGGAATGAAAGATTTTATTAGCAAACCTTTTACATCTCAGGAATTGTGGCATTGCCTTTTAAGATTTTTGACACCTTCAGAAACCGCAAGCGAAAAAACAGACAATGACACAAAAACAGAAGCCGACAAAGAGTTCCAAATATATTTAAAGACATTGTTTATTAAAAACAACAAAGAAAAATATCAAGAAATAGTCAAAGCTCTTGAAGCGGGAGACACAAAGCTTGCAAACAGGCTTGCGCATACATTAAAAAGCAATTCCGGACAACTTGGGTTAAACGCACTCCACCAAGCCGCCGATGATGTAGAAAAACATCTTGCGGGCGGGGAAAATCTTGTTTTACCTCAGCAGTTAACTGCCTTGGAATACGAATTAAATCAAGCAATCTTACAACTTGCACAGATTGTAACGCAATACAATGAGCTAAATCCCGTCAACAGTAATTTTAATTCCGATGAAACTCAAAATTTAATGGACATTCAAAGCACTCTTGAGCTGCTGGATAAACTGGAGCCGATGTTGAAATTCGGTAACACCAAAAGCTTGGAGTATATCGATTCTCTTTATCAAATATATGCCGACAACACGGTTAAAAATCAACTGGTTCAGCATATAAAAGAATTTGATTTTGAAATTGCCCTTGGCTTACTTTTTCAAATAAGAGAACAATTGAATACTGATTGATGGGGGTACGGGGAGCCCTGAGAATGCCCGATTGGACAGCCTCAGGGTTTGGTAAAATTACCAGTTTCCGCCGCTTGGACGATCACGGCGTGGTTTATCCATTGCTTCGTTTACACGCAATTGGCGTCCGTCACATTCGCGGCCGTTTGTGCCGGCGATTGCAGCGTTTGCCTCATCGTCGCTGCTCATTTCAATAAATCCGAACCCTTTTGAGTTGCCGGTGTCTCGATCAACGATGATCTTGGCGGAGGCGACACTGCCAAACTCTGAAAAGAGATTGCGCAGAACATCTTCGGTGGTGTTGTAGGAAAGATTACCGACATACAATTTTTTGGCCATTGAGAAAATTCCTTCTCCCGGAGCAAACGGATTTGCATTACGCCCGGGCACGTTAACCGTCAAAAAAAATATTTTGACGATCTGATAATATTCACGTCCGCACAAGCGAACGACTCAAATTCCTCCACACAGGGCAAGACCCGGAGCAAGAGAAAATAGATGCAACTGTAAAGGGAGAAAAAAAATAGAGGCGAAAACAGAAATAGTCCCTAAACTGTGCAGCCTTTTAATAAGACCGCTAAAATCAAATCTAAACAAATGAAAAATATCCAACTGCTACAAATGTAAACGAAAAATAAAATAAAGTCAAGTGATTTTTCAAAATATGGATCAGCCGTAAATTGTCTTGATTGCGCTTTTTATATCTTTGGCTGGTTTAAGCCCTAACGGTTTTTGCCCTTGCGCAGGTTGATCCGATGCGGGTCCTAAAAATGCAGGGAAGCCCAGATTTGCGGCTGTCTTGACACGGCTTGGAAGACGGCGGACAGGGCGAATTTCTCCAGTCAGGGAAAGTTCGCCGGCTATTGCCAAATCTGAGGGAAGGGCGAGCCCGGTGCGTGCCGAATACAACGCACAGGCTAAAGCAAGCTCTACGCCGACTTCCGTTACACGAATACCTCCGGCGGCATTCACATACAAATCCTGATCAGAGAGCCTCAGTCCCAAAAATTTTTCCAGAGTGGCAGAGACGCGCGAAACCCGCCCTGAATCGATCTTGTCGGAAAAGACACGGCTGATCGAACTTTTTGCGGGAATGCTGAGTGCCTGAATTTCTACAAGAATTGTTCTGGTTCCTTCCAGTACAGCGGCAGTTGCTACTCCCGGCGGCAAACCGCCTTCTCTGCGCACAAGAAACATACGCCCGGTGTCTTCGATTGAGGAAAGCCCTTTTTCTCCCATTGTAAAAATGCCGATTTCGTCAACGGAACCAAAGCGGTTTTTTACCGAGCGCAGAAAACGGCAGTCATCGGTTTCGTTTAACGCAGGAGCTTTATCGTTCTGCTCAAAGTACAAAACTGTATCGACCATATGTTCCAAAGCTTTGGGGCCAGAGATGATTCCTTCTTTGGTTACGTGCGCTGTTAAAAATAATGCGGCGTCATGTTCTTTTACCCAGCCGATAAGCTCAAGCGAGCAGAACTTCATTTGATTTACAGTGCCGGAGGAATGTATCGACATATACGGCGAGGCGTCTTCAGAGTAAAGTGTTTGCGCAGAATCAACAAGAACCAAAACAGGATTGATTGTATTTAAAACAGTTTCGATATGAAAAAGATTCCCCGAGCAAAGGATTTCGATCCGCTCCATTTTTTCTTTGCTGATACCGATTCTCTCTGCCCGAAGTTTTAACTGACTTGCGGATTCTTCGCCGGAGACATACAGGATTCGACCTTTTGTTTGTGCGGCGGCAGCGGCTTGCAAAAGCAAAGTAGACTTGCCGATACCGGGCTCGCCTCCGACAAGAACAGCGGAATGTTTCATAATGCCGCCGCCAAGCACACGATCCAGCTCTCCTATCCCGCTGCTAATACGGTCGCCTTCTTCTGCGTCTACAGCGGAAAGCGGCAAAGCTTGAGGCGGGGCTTTTTTTGTGCCGCCTTGCCTGCCCAGCGGCGAATTGCCTTTCCCGGCATTTTGAGAAGCGGCTTCTTCAAAGGTGTTCCATTCGCCGCATTCGGGGCAGCGTCCAAGCCATTTTGCTTCTTCAC
>WQWD01000298.1 GCA_009785545.1 Treponema sp.
CGAAAACTTGTCCCTTGCCGAAAAACTTGTTTTTGTTCAGGAACTAATGAAAAACGGCGATAAGCGGACAGAAGAAATTTACCGCACCATAGGAATCTATTTAGGTTATACACTTCCCTTTTACGCGCTTTTTTACGAAATTGATTATGCGCTTATTTTAGGACGTGTGTTAAGCGGAGCCGGCGGCAATTTGATTGTAGAAACTGCTCAGACTATACTAAAAGAAGAATTCCCCGATCTCAACATAAAAATAGTTACACCTGATGAAAAATTTAAACGTGTAGGCCAGTCAATTGCTGCGTCTAGTTTGTAAAAACATGGAGGAAAAAATGTCGAATAACGAACAAATACCTGAAAGAAGCGAAATCCAAACTTGTGACAAATGGGATTTATCAAAACTTTTCGCCGGCGATGACGAATGGAACACAGCTCTTTTTGAGTTTGAAAAAATGGCAGAAAAAATTCCCGCATTTCAGGGAACTTTAGGGAAAACGGTCGAAAATCTTGCCGATTGGCTTGATTTTTCACGAGACTTAAACATCTTGGGCGAACGTCTTGGCTACTGGGCGTTTTTACGCCAAAGTGAAAACGAAGGCGACAATACAGCCCGCACAATGTCAGGAAAAATCACGATGGCAGAAGCAAAAGCAAATGCCGCGTCTTCATGGGAAAACCCGGAAATACTTGCAATTCCCGAAAATACCATGAAAGATTTTTTGCTTCATGACAGAATCAAAGACTATCGCATTTATCTTGAAAAAATACTTCGTTACAAACCATACATTTTAAGCGGCAAAGAAGAACGAATAATCGCAATGAATGCCGAAGGCGAAGGATCTGTAAAAGACGCTTTTTCTGTACTTACAAATGTTGATTTTAATTTTGGAACGATTGATATGCCAGAAGGAAAACGGCCTCTCTCACAATCCACATTTTCGATGTTTTTGGAAAACGAGAATCGTGATATTCGGCAGATTGCGTATAACAAATTTTATGATTGTTTTGATTCACACAAAAATGTTATTGCGGCTCTCTTGTCAGGTTCTGTAAAACAAGACGTAATTAACGCACGTATCAGAGGTTACACTTCCGCACGAGAAGCTGCACTTTTCCCGGACAATGTAAGTTTGTCGGTTTATGACAACCTGATAACAGCCGTTAACGGAAAACTTGATTATCTTCACCGTTATTATGCTTTACGCAAAAAAGTTTTAAAACTAAATGAATTACGCCATTATGATGTGTATACACCTCTTGTTAAAAACGTTCAAACAACAACAAGCTGGAATAAAGCTGTAGACATTATAAGTGAAGCGCTTGCTCCTTTAGGAGGCGAATATGTCTCCACGCTGCGATCAGGGCTTTTGGGCCGCTGGGCAGACCGCTACGAAAACAAAGGGAAACGTTCCGGCGCTTTTTCGGCGGGAAGTTTTACGGGCGATCCGTACATTTTGATGAACTACAAAGAAAACTCAATCCGTGATTTATTCACTTTGGCGCACGAAGGCGGTCACTCAATGCATTCATGGTACGGTGCACGTAACAATCCTTTCATGCATTACAAATATACGATTTTCGAAGCGGAAGTAGCCAGCACTTTTAACGAAGAGCTTCTTTTCCGTTATCTGTTAAATCAATCTGATGATAAACAAATGCGCCTGTATCTTGTCAACAAACACGCAGATGAACTTTTAGGCACTCTTTACCGCCAGACAATGTTCGCCGAATTCGAAAAAGTAACACACGAGCTTGAAGAAAATGGAACGCCATTAACAACAAACATTTTACGCTCAGAATACCGAAAATTATTGGAAAAATACTTTGGATCGGCTATGGTTTTTGAAGAAACAAGCGATCTTGAAGGTATGCGTATTCCGCACTTTTACAGAGCTTTTTATGTTTACAAATACGCAACAGGCGTTTCCGCAGCCCTTGCCTTGGCAGATCGTGTGTTGAATGGAGGCGAAAGCGAGAAGCAAGACTACTTCGCATTCCTCAAATCCGGCGGCTCACGCTTCCCTATCGAAGCGTTAAAAGTTGCCGGAGTGGATATGGGAAGCCCCAATCCTGTGAACGCCGCCTGCGACACTTTTGGAAAATTAGTAACTGAACTGGAAAAAATGCTGTAAAACCGCTTGACATTTTTTTTATTTTTTGGTAACTTAGAATTACTTGGGGGTGTGGTGAAGTTGGTTTATCATGCTGGCCTGTCAAGCCGGAGATCGCGGGTTCAAGCCCCGTCACTCCCGAAAAGCCTGTCCCTGCGTGGGCAGGCTTTTTTTTATTCGTGGCAAATTAAATACGGGCAGTAGCGCAGATGGTAGCGCGCTTGGTTCGGGACCAAGAGGTCGGCGGTTCGAATCCGCCCTGCCCGATACCCTTTATTTCCAGTATGCTTCGTTCCAGCGCAATTCGTTACGCAACTTGTCCGGCTCTGTACTTTTGTCTATCAAAATAAACTCGATGCCGGTCATTTCAGCCCAATCACGGAAATAATCAACGCTCAGCGCATTTGTGTATACGCTATGATGAGTGCCGCCGGCGAGTATCCAGGCTTCTGCCGAGCCGGATAAATTGGGGTGCGGCTTCCAAAGAGCACGGGCGACAGGCAGTTTGGGCATCGCATTTTCTATTTTGACAGTTTCGATTGTGTTTACAATCATTCTGAACCGGCTGCCAAGATCAATCAATGTTACAAGAACAGCAGGGCCCGGCGAGGCGTCAAAAACCAGGCGGGCAGGATCGGCTTTACCGCCAATCGAAAGCGGATGCACTTCGAGATTCGGTTTGCCTTCGGCGATAGACGGGCATATTTCCAGCATATGAGAGCCAAGTGCAACTTCCTTGCCGGGCTCAAAATGATAGGTGTAATCTTCCATAAAGGAGACACCCCCTTCCAGCCCGGTTGCCATTGTTTTGGCGGCACGAGTAAGCATTGCCTGTTTCCAGTCCCCTTCTGCGCCAAAACCGTACCCCTGCTCCATAAGCCGCTGGCAGGCAAGCCCCGGCAATTGCGGAAAGCCATGAAGATCCTGAAAAGTTGTGGTAAAAGCGCCGGCGTTTTCTTTATCAAGCATTTCCTTTATTGTTAGCTCGATTTTTGCCTGCTCCAGAACAGCGGCTCTCTTTGCACCCCCTTGTTTCAGATCGGGAGAGAGGCGGTAAAGATCCTCGTAATTTCGAGCGAGCTCCTCTGCCTGTGTATCAGTGATTTTCACATAACGGTCTGCCAGATCACCCATGCCGAAAGTGTTTACCTGCCAGCCGAACTTTACCTGCGCTTCTACTTTGTCGCCTTCGGTGACTGCAACTTCCCTCATGTTGTCGCCAAAGCGAATCACAACAGAATCTTTTCCGTCTTTTAGAGCCGCAGCAGAGCGCATCCAAATATCGATCTTCGCACGCACA
>WQWD01000299.1 GCA_009785545.1 Treponema sp.
GGGCTTCCAATGTTTGTCATGTATTCAGGCAGTGAGCTTGCCGAGTCTTTTTATTCACTGAAGAATTTAGAAAAAGCCGCCGAACTGGCGGTAATAGCAGATAAGTACGCGCGTATTTTAGAACAAGATTTTTTTGTGCTGCCCCACAACCGCGAGCTAAAAGGTCCGCCCTCGATGGACAATACCCTTCTAGCCCGCCACCTTACACCCGGCCATATTGTTGAGTGCCTTTGGTTTTACATTCACTTTAAGGAATTTCTCCAAAAGATAAACTTAAAATCCAAAGGACTGAACCTGGAAGATGTTTTTCCTTTAGCGCATAAGCTTGGGAGCTGGGCTTTAGAACATGGTTGGGATAGTGAAAAAGGCGGTGTCTTGCGCTACATAGACAGGGAAGGCGGTGAACCACGGGGCAGCTTAATCGACGATCCTTTCGAAAAGCTTATCCGCAAAACCTGGGATACAAAACTATGGTGGGTTCACAGCGAAAGTCTTTATTTTTGCGCCCTTATGATCGAGCGCGACAAAAACGCTCAATTCTGGCAAAAGACATACGAGAAAATTTTTGATTATACTTTTTCTGTTTTTCCAAATCCGGACTCTCTAACAGGTGAATGGATACAGATACGCCAGAGAGACGGGACTCCTTTTAACGAGGTAGTGGCATTGCCTGTAAAAGATCCTTACCATATTTTCAGGAATATCCTTTTGTTGCTCGAATTGTAGCTGCGAAAGTTTTAAAACGGGGCTAATAAGATGCGTGATCTTGCAAAATGTTTCGCCTAATAGCTGAAACGGATGTAACACCTGTCGTCAAACGAAACATTACCACTGTAACGGCCTTTTGTGCTGCGGAACTGTTTGTAACAAAGCGGGTCATCCCGCAACAGCTCTGAAAGCAAGGCTTCTGTTTCTTTTAGGTTTGGTAAAAGCCGGTAGTAACCGTCACTTGCAAGGGTAATTTCGCCATGCGGTTTGTTCACGGGAACAACAAGCAACCCCAGCTGCGGCTCCCAATCAAAACCGTCAACTATGTAATACGAAAACTCCGATTTATGCGAAGTGTTCTGCAATTTTGTCTGAAACTTCAAAAGGTCAAAAATCCGCTCCCGGCTTGTATCGCGCTGTAACAGCTCTTCTTCGGTTTTACCCTGAGCAAGTTCCGAGTGTATGAGCAAAGCCCTTAAATCGCCAAAGATTTTATCCGCCTGTTTTTGAGGCTGGAAAGCTTCCCCGTTTACCAATGCCTGGCAGTCTCCGACAAACCAGAGTTCGTTTCTAAAAGCAGAAAAAATTACATAAGAAGCTCCGCAGCGTTCTTCGCTTTTTTCGCGCATGCTTTCCAAAAGGCCTTTATCTTTGTACCATTCCCTAATATGACGGTTGATTTCTCCAAGAGTTCCAATTGCGTCGATCTCTTTGTTCATATTAAGGATAACTTCCCGGATCAGTTCCATGGCAATTCTGCCAGAGCTTTTTGACTGAAAGGAAAAACTGCTTTTGCTTGTGACCCCGTCTATCACAGCAATAAAATGCTCATTTACCGCGATTCCATCTTCACATTGTTCTATTTTTCCGGTTTTTGCTTCAATATATTGTTCAATAACAAGCATGTTGATATTATACAGGGAAATAAAAGAAAAGAAAAGGAAAAAAAGAAAAATAGAAACATAAGCGGGGGATACCTTGATGAATTCAATAGAACGCAAACTTAAAATTTTGAAATTGCTTAAAGAGAGTAATTCGAAAGAGAGTAATTCTATTGATGTTAATGATCTCACCAGGTTATTTGGCGTTTCGAAAGTAACGATCCGCGGCGACTTAGATGATCTTGAACGAAAAGGCATGCTTATTCGAACTCACGGGGGCGCCATGCTTCCCGAGAACCAGGATCTTATACGAAGGGTATCCCACACCCTGGAGGAACGCAGGGAAGAGAAAATCGCGATTTGCAGAAGTGCCCTTGACCTTATAACGGATGGCTCGAATGTTATAATCGACTCTGGAAGCACGACTGTGCATCTTGCCAGAATGGTTTCGGATTTGCGTATTTCGGTGATCACAAACTCGGTGCTTGTAATTCAGGAACTTATGAATTCTCCCACAGTGGAATTGTTCGTTACCGGGGGCATACTTCGTAAACCTTCAATGTCCCTGATGGGAGCTGTTGCGTCTTTTATGTTTGAACAGCTTCACGGAGATATACTTTTTTTGGGAGCCGCGGGCTTTTCACTGGATAAAGGCATGACAGGGGTAAATATCATTGAGGCGGAAACGAAAAAGCAAATGATCAAAAACGCATCGACGGTGTGTCTTTTGGCAGATTCCTCCAAGCGGGAAAAGATGTTCCTCGCCCATGTTTGCGGCTGGGATTCGATTGATTATTTTATCACCGACCATCTGGAAGATGCGGACATGACCCGCCTGTCTGAACAGGGGGTCAAAGTCATCATCAGCCCATCTTGAAACTGTTTGCCATTCTGTTGCCCTGGAAAATGTTCATCAAAAATACAATGACAAATACCACAAGCATAAGAATAACCGAAAGGGCGCTTGCTTCGCCGAAGTTTCCATCCATTACAGCGGAATAGATCTGAATTGGTACAGTCCTTGTCCTTGCGCCGTAAAGCAATATGGTTGTGCTTAGCTCCTGCAATAAAGTAGCGAAGGTCAGGATTGAACCGGAAATTATCCCCGGTAAAATAAGCGGCAAGCTTACTCTGCGGAAAGTGTAGAACCAGCTAGCTCCTGCGACAATGGAAGATTCCTCCAGCTTAGGATCAAGCTGGGTTAAACTTGCAGCTACCGCGCGGTAAACATACGGCGTACGGCGTATCATGTAAGATATTATGATAATGGTGAAGGTTCCTGTCAGCGGAACAATATTGTTGCCGCTAAAAGCGGAAAGCAACGCAACCGAAACAACAGTGCCTGGAAGCACAAAAGGCGCCATAACCGCCAGATCCAAAATTGCAGCTCCTTTAGGTTTCCGTCGTTCAGTTATGTAAGCCACAATACTTCCCAACACGGCCGTCAAAATGGTCGCTATCGAAGTCAGGAACACTGTGTTTCCAAGCTCTGAACCTGCAAACTGCGGGATACGGGTAAAATTGCGTAGAGTAAAGCCTTGAGGCATAAAACCGTGCCAGCGTTCAAAAAAGGACATCACAATAATGGTAAACTGCGGAAGCAAGGAAATGAACAATACCAGAAAACAGAAAACTCCCGCTACGAGCCGTACAGCCCAATGCGTCAGATATTTTTGTTCCGAGCGGGAGGCGGAAATGGTTTCGTATTGCCGTTTTGAAACTACACGTTTGTGCAACAACAAAAACGCGCCAGTGATCATTACGTTGACCACCGCGATAGCCGACGCGCCGTTCAAATCCCAAAAGCCGTTTAC
>WQWD01000300.1 GCA_009785545.1 Treponema sp.
GGTTGAATTTAACGATTTAACAAATGATTCCATGTTCAGGCAGTCGGCGGAAGAAGCCGTCAGTTATTTTTCTTCAAGAGATTTAACTTTTGAACACGGCAGATGGGGCATTGCGGCAATACTACCCGGATACAGTCTTGAAAGCGCAATTGCAAAAGCAGAGTATTTCTATCAGCGTATAATGGAAAAATTCCCGCGCGGCTTTAACCGTACAACAAATATTTTCATTGGGATAACATCACGGGCAGGCAGACTAACCAACGCAAACAGATTAATGCTGGAAGCCAGGGAGGCTCTAAAAAAAGCACAAGACGAAAAAACGTCAATAATAGGTTTTAAAAGCGATCCTGAAAAATACAGAGAATTTATTTCCAGAAATTAAAAATCTCTGCAGACAAGTGCATGAACATCGTTATCTTTAAAGCTGCCGGCTTCTGTTAATTTGCAGCGCAAAACCGATCCTGCAGCCGGCGCTTCTTTGCCGTCATAACGTACAAGTGTTTTAAGATAGTTTTCCGATGTACCAAGACAATATCTGGTTTCATGTTCTCCTCGAATATTCGAAGTTTCAATAAGTACATCGACATCTCGTCCCAGCCAGCGGCGTACATAGTTTTCTTTTCCGTTATGTGCTAATTCGGCAAGTTTTTTAACCCGGCGGCTTTTTTCGCCTGTCTGAACAGTTTCCGCAAACGAATAAGCCGGAGTGCCTTGTCTTTTTGAATATGGAAAAACGTGTATCCATGCAAAGTCCAGTTTTTTGCACAGAGAGTATGTCTTATCAAATTCTTCTTCGGTTTCTCCGGGGAAACCTGTGATTATGTCACACGCCAAAAACGGATCATCCTTTACTTTTCGCAAAAGATTACAGGCTTTCTCTATTGTGTCAGCGTTGTAACTTCTTCCCATTTTTTCAAGAACTTTTTGGCTGAAAGATTGAATCGACAGGTGAAAGTGCGCCCTGATACGCTTGTGGGTCAAGATTTTTGCAAGAGCTTCATCTATAACGTCAGGAGACAGCGAAGGTAAACGCAGCGCTATTTTTTCTGTTCCGCAAAGCAGGTAATCCAAAAGCCCCGCAAGATTTTTTACAGTGTTGTCATGATATTGAGAAATGTTCACGCCTGCAAGCACGGCTTCGTTTTTGTCTTTTTCCAGAATCCTAAGCCGCTCTAATACCAGCTCAGATTCAAGGCTGACACTTTGTCCGCGCGCAAGGCGAATCTTACAGTATGTGCATTTGTTGCCGCACCCGTCTTGTATTTTCAAAAAACTTCTGGTGTGGTTTGAAAAACGCTGCGGGTTAAATTCGAATACATTTGTCAGCGGGGAGGCGAGAACAGGTGTCCGGGAATTAGATAACAAAAATTGTTTTATTCGTGCGGAAGGGTTTTCGTCTTGGTTTATATATCGAGGCAGTTTGAGAATTTCGTTTTTGTCGATTACAAACAAACGCCGATCCGCATTATCTTCCAGCTCAAGCAATTCTTCTTTATCCAGTTTTGCGTAACACCCTGTAACAATTACACAGGAGTCAGGGTAATCACGCAAAACTTTTCGAATAATCCGCCTTGCTTTTTGATCGGCTTTTGATGTAACTGTGCAAGTGTTAACAATTACAATTGTCGGAGAATCAACATCACCGCTGACTATTAATTGCTCAAATTCTGCTTGCAAAAAAGCGTCAATGATTGCCTCGCTTTCAAGTTGATTAACTTTACATCCTAATGTATGGACTAAAAAAGAGGGCATTTATTCTCTGGTCTTTATATTTGTCCGCTATCACATCGCCAGTCTGACTCGTTCAAGCCCACGTTGTGCGTCCGCAGAATGAGCATTGAGAGTGAGCGCTCTTTGATAAGCTTCTACAGATCCAATCCAGTCTCTTGCGTTTTCACGGGCGAAGGCAAGCCTTGTCCACCATAATGCGTTATTAGGCTGATAATGAACGGCCTTAGTAAGGGCAATGTCAGCACGGCGGAACCTGCCCTGACGGATAAATATTTCTCCCATGAAAAAATAAACTTGATCTATTCGAGGGCCTTCGGGGGCGGCGTGAGCGTACTCCTGAAAATACTGCAAAGCTTCGTCGTTCCTGCCAAGATGAAAATGAACTTCCCCAAGTATTTGAGTTATCCGTGGATCAAAGCGGTGTATAACACGCCCTGCTCTGGCGTGTACCAAAGCTTCATCAAATCTTCTAAGGCGTATTAATGCCCAGCAAATCACGACACGGGATTCAAGGTTATTTGGGTTTTCGGCGATTTCGTCGAGGCATATTTCCACCGCCCGCTCGAAGTTGCCCAAGCGATATTCTACGAGTGCGTCAGGGCGGCGGGCTTGAGCGTGAACATCAAGCGCAAGAAAAACAAAGATTACGATTAAAAAAATTACTTTTACCTTCATGGTTACCTCTTTTCTGTCATTGTGCATTTGCCGTTAAAAACACAGCCCGTTTCCATCAGGATTTCCGGCGCTGTTACATTTCCGATTAGTGTGCCTGATGTTGTAACTTCAACTTTTCCGGCTGCGTAAACATCGCCTTTTACTTGTCCTCTGATGAGTACTCCTGCTGCCTTAATGTTAGCGTTTACCACGGCGTGTTCATCGATTACCAAAAACCCCGTAGCGTTTATTTCTCCGGAGACTTTGCCTCTGATAAGAAATGGTTTGTCAAATTGTAAAGTTCCGGTGAACTCAATGTCCGGCGACAAAACTGTGTCGAAATCGGAATCTTCCATATAGTCATTGTATACTTCTGTCATTTGAAGATAGTGTATCATATTGATCGATGTTTGGGAAGGATATACTAGTGTTATAATCTAAATGAAAACTATCTGTCCCCGCCCTGACCGGGCACAAATTTGTCACATCTTGTATTGCCGGCTCACAGCCGGCTTACCGCATGACACTGTTGACAATAACAAAAAAAAATTTTAATACTAGAATTGTTCGGAAACTTTTACATAAGAATCTTTTAATGCAGAAAAAAGAGGAGATGTTTTTATGACAGTTAAAAATTTACCACGGCTAATGTTGGTTATTTTTGTTTTATCAAGTGCATTTACCGCAGTTTTTACCGGCTGTCTTTTGGGAGATGACATAGACACAATCAGGGCAAGGGCTAACGGAAATAACAGAGAGCCTGTAATCAGAATACACACACATCCGCAGCCGCAGACAGTATTCACCGCAGGGAACATAAGCGGCAATTTGAGTGTTGAGGCAACTTCAACCGGTACGCTTTCGTTTCAATGGTTTAATAACACAGAAAACTGCAATGGAAACGGAACAAAGATAGACGGCGAGACAAACGCAAATTTTGCTATTCCTCAAACATTAACGGCGGGAACCTATTATTACTTTGTCGAAATA
>WQWD01000301.1 GCA_009785545.1 Treponema sp.
AAGTCTTTCGTCACGAGTTTCCCGCGAATTTGTTTTAAACGAAGAAAGCGGTAATCCGCAGGCACGATACACTTCCACCGCACGGGCGAGGCGGTATTCATCGTTGATATGAATACGAGCGGCGCTTACAGGGTCACAAACCGAAAGCTCTGCCATAAGAGCGGCAGCTCCTTTCTCGTGTAATTCTTTTTCTAATTGTTCACGAATGCGGCTGTCGGAAGGAGGCGCCTCGCTCAACCCCATGATAAAATTTTTTAGATAAAAACCTGTGCCGCCCGACACAACTGGCAACTTACCCCGCCCGGCAATTTGCAGGCAGGCTTCATCGGCAAGGCGGACAAAATCGCCCGCATGGAACTGCTCATACGGCTCCCGAATATCGATTAAATGGTGCGGCAACAGCTCACATTCATGCGCTGAAGGTTTTGCAGTCCCGATATTCATGCCACGATAAACCTGCATAGAATCGGCGGAAATAACTTCGGCTTGATAAAAATTGCCATTTTTGCCGGAAAAAAGCTCAAGGAGGATGTTGGTTTTACCAGAAGCCGTCGGTCCAAAAAGGACTAAAACAGGAATTGGATCGGTATTCAAATTACAGCTAATGCGGCGTCTTATTCATTTACCATGCGGAATTCAACTTCTTCAGTAAAAACTTCTCTTGCGGCAAGAGCAACCATTTTGCCGTCATATTCGTCTTTTTCGTCTTTTTCCATAACAGAAGAAAGTTGATAAGCCCTGCGTGAAGCGGCTGTGGTTACCTCGTACATATTTGCATCGTATTCAATGAGTTCTTTTAATGGGAATATCATAATGATTGCATTATAGCGAATTCGCAGATTTGTGTCTATAGGAGTAATTGCCTCACAGGCCATCCATTTGCCCTTGAATCGATGAAGGCACTTACTACGCTACTTCCATTTAGGAACGCCTTTCCATTTCGCCGTAAGGCGTACGCAACTATTTTCAAGAAACCTTGCAAAACATGCATTTACCGTGTGTTATGTGCCATATTGCAAATCGTAAAATCGAGAAATTTTACAAAAAATAAAATTCCTTGAAAACAGTTGACAAAATTATAAAATGTGATATAATTATACCAGTTATAGAAGGACAAGGAGATTTTTATGAAAAAAATGCGTTTTTTGGTTATTTTTTCAATCCTTTTCATTTTTATGTTTGTATCTTGTGGGTTGGTTACATCAGAATTGGTTACAGAAAAATGTGGAGCTGAAATAACTACAGAATCATCAAGAGGTAATGACAATGCTCAGGGGGAAGATGAACCTGTTGACATTCCAATTAAAGATGACCAATCAATTCCTTTTAGGGTTGGCGCAATAAATAATTCAATAAGTTCAAGAAACAATCATGCACTTTTTACAATAATACGCTCTAAAGAGGAATTAAACCATGTAGCATCGGAACGATTTTTTCAATTTTGGACTGGTACAGGGGGACCGTATAATGTATATTATTTAGCAGATCTTACTGAAACTTATGATGATGAGTATTTTGCCCAAAATGCTCTTGTTTTATATCTATTCGTAGCTGCCAATGCTGGTGGAAGATTTGATATAAATGGGGTGCAACGACAAGACAATAAACTTTACATTATCACCGATTTTCATATGGGTATGGCTACGGCGATTAGTTACTGGACAATAGCATTAGAGGTGGCACAAGCTGATGTTTACGGCGTTACCGAAATAGAAAACATAAACGAATGCATTTGTCCTGTACCTCCTGTTAGAATGGTTTCTGTGGTACTTACAAATGAAGCGACAGTTGCCGCATATCATGCAAACAAAACTTATACCCCAGCCGATTTTCCTGAATATAGTTTCTCAAGGGTCGAAAATCTATTCACGATGACACCTACTGGCCCGCATTTTAAAAGAATTTTATTTTTACATTTAGCTGATCCAGTTGATAGAAATGATGAGGATTTCTTAAGGGCTATTGAGCATATAAGGCAAAGGGATGATGTTGAATCTGTCGGATGATCTGGTTTTAAATATATTTGTGATTTAAAAAGCAATACGGCACATAACACACGGTATATGCTCCGGCGGCGACAAGCACCGCCTCCGGGCTACGTTTTTTGCTAGGTCAGTCGCTGCGCTCGTTCCCACGTAAAAAACTCCGCCACATTGGGTTCGCCCCCGTTGGGCTCACCCAACGTCATATACCTAGAACGTTAGGCGAAGTATGGTTCGTACACTATTGATTTTTATTATTTCTTGGATATATCCAATACTCTAAAAAATACAACTCATTTCCACCTATTCCTTTTTTTTCATATTCTTTCATTATTTTTCCATTATATTTTTCTGGTATTTTTCTACTACTTTCATTTCTTTTATCAACAGGATAATTTATATAGTTAAATTTAATATTTTTATTCGCCCAATCTATTAACCCATCCATTGCCTCTGCTCCATAACCGTTATTATGTGATGATTTTTTTATCCATATTTTTACTGATGGTTCTAATGTATCAATACAAAACAAACCTATTAAACCAATAAATTCGTTTGTGTTTTTATTTACTGTTACCAACTGCAAAATAGTTCCATTTCTTAAGCCTTCCAGATATTCTTTTATCATTTCTTTGGCTTCCTCTATACTTTCAGCAGGCTTTGGTGTCATATATCTTGCTATTTCCGTTGTAAATTCAATAAAGATATCTTCTGCATAATCATAAGAAATTGGCTTTAAAAGCAATCTTTCTGTTTCAATAGTTACGTTAAATAAATTCATTAAATCCACCTTTGAAATTTTAGTAAAAAATACAATGTTTTTTTGTATCTGTCAATACTTATTTTTCAATAATTTCGAACCATATTTCACCTAACGTTTAAGATTGACGACGGTTTGACAGCCCGAATAAGCGAAACCGCAAGTTTTGCAGGGCTGACAAAATGTGGCGGAGAAAAACTGCATAAAGACGCGAAGCGGCTACTACGGCTTTTTGTAGACCGAGGATGCGGACAGCGCCCACAGCAGTTACTGTTTGTTATATTCCGTTAATTCCTTATTTCAATAATGTAATAATGAAGAGTCAAACATCTGTTTCTCATTACAGGTTATCTTATTCCTGCTCTTAATTGTAACTTTCCATTGTAATTTACTAACCTTGTGTTTTTAAAAAAAGTACCGCCTGTAGTACTTGTAATAACAATTATCAAAATATGATCATCGAAATATTTTGGCATAATAGATTGGATAAAGTCAAACTGCATATATGGTTTTATCATATTCTCAAATTTATAATATGTTGATATTGTGATAATATTTATACCATAGAAATCAAATGATTCTACGCTCTTTTCTATACCTTCTATATCAATATTTGTACGA
>WQWD01000302.1 GCA_009785545.1 Treponema sp.
ATCAGTTTACCTATGGATTTTCACCACAGGCTTCATGCTCATTTCTAAGCATGGAGGGCTTTCAGTTTATATAAATTTCTATAAATTATTATAGAAATTTTGCAACTGTTTAGTTGCCCATTCAGGCAATTGATTAAATTCGGATTTTGATCAAAATCCGACAATTTCATCGGATGAACGGTTGATGCCGATGCAATCAGATTACCGATGCCTCGGACGGACGTATATCTTTTGACGAATTTCAGCCATTTTTCCTGATCTTCAAATTCGTGGAGAAGATTGGTGCATTCCCACAGGAAATTTCTGACGAAATGTTTCGCCATCTCCGTAACCATTGCATTGCCTGTATCGTATTTCCATCTAACGCCCGTATAGACAAACCAACCTTTTGTTTCGGGGACGGGACGGCATAAATCGCGGAATGTGTCGGCAAACAGATATCCTAGACCGATATCATCCCGAGAGTAATATGCCCGTGAATCTTTGTTCGCAAATGGGTTTATCATGATAAAATGTTTCGGCTTTCCCGTTGCTTTGAAGAATATCAAAGGGCTTTGGGGTGTCGGTGCGGTTGTTGGGGTGCTTACAGTCAGGAGATTGTCATCCCGGGTATTGTCCTTTTCCCAAAATCCGTCCAGCATTTCTTCGGCGGTGAAAACAAGGCATTTTGAATTCTGCGAATTGTCCGAATTTTCAATGTCCTCTATGGTGCGACCGATTTCAAACCAATCGCAAATATCGCCGGATTCCGGCAAGCCTGTCAAAAAAGCAACTTTTGTGTTTTTTAAATCTTCGGCGGGAAGCTTGCGGACTATTTTTTCAACATATTTCTGCCCCGCTTCGTCAATGTCGGGGATAAGAAAAATACTTTTCCCTTTCAAAAATTCGGCATATTGCGGATGCCAGGGGCTGTTAGCCCCTCCGTCGAGGGTTGTAGCAATTCTCCCTGCGGATATGATTGCATCGGCGGCTTTTTCGCCCTCGACGATATAAACCGTTTCCCGGTCTTCCGCTTTCAAAACGGCGGGAAGGTTATATAAAACGCGCGGGATTGTCCCCAATCTTTTTTCCCCTTCGGGGTTGAAGAAACAGAAGCTTTTGCTGCCGTTATCGTATTCGTAACGCTCCTTTCTGTAGGCAAGCGAACCGTCCGCATTGAGATAGCGGTAATTCAGAGTTCTTATCTTCTTTGGTTTCGGGGTGGAAACAGAAACTTCCGCCTCCGGTCTTGCCGCTTTTTTGGCGGCATGTTCTTCTTTGCGCTTCAAAGCTTTTAATTTGCGCGTAATTTGCCTTTCTTGGGCTCTTTGAGATTTAGCCCATTCTTCTGTGTCCCCGTTGAATAATGAGGACATGGATAGCCCTAAAGCCGCAACGATGCTTTCCGTTGTGCAACCTGCAAAGCAGTATAAAAGGGTCTTGTCTTCTTCTAGCCTGACGCTTAAAGAATTGTTCTTGTCGTCATGTGCGGGGCATTTTGCCGTAAATTGGTTGCGAGATGTCCCCGGTTTGACGTTTTGGAGCATGTTGATGTTAAACTTTTCTTTGGTTATCATAATATCCCATCCTTACTTTTGTTTTTTGCTTGTTTACATTTTTTTCTGTTGACAGCTTTTTTGACATATGATATACTGTCAATGTACCGTTTCGTTAAACGGAAATTTAAGCCTGTGGAGTGTTATATCAAACGAAATTAGCCGCAATTCGGCAAAATCGGACACATTGAAGCAGGACTCTGGCATATATTTCTATATGTTCCAGTTGGTGAAAAAGATAAAAGAGCGTGACTGGGGAGTCAAAGATTGGCTCTTTTTTCTTTTTATGGAAGTTTTTTTTATATTCAACAATTGTAACATAAAACCACAAAAAAATCAATAAGAAAAACAAAGAACAACAAAAAAATTTTTCTTGTCGTCATGCGCCGGGCATTTCGCGGTAAACTGGTTGCGGGATGCTCCAGGCTTGATGTTTTGGAGCATGTTGATGTTAAACTTTTCTTTGGTTATCATAATATCCCTTTCTTGCTTTCGTTTTTTTTGTTTCCATCTGTTTTTCTGTTGACAGCTTTTTTGACATATGATATACTGTCAATGTACCGTTTCGTTAAACGGAGTTTTAGGCTTGCGAAGTATTATACCAAACCGTAGTAATTGGGTTGTCCGATGAACCGGCGAATTGAAAATGAGCAGATTCAATCATGATTGACAGATTCAATTTTGATTTGGGTTTGGATGTTTCAAGGGGTACTTGCTTGCTTGTTTGTGAAAAAGATAAAAGAGCGCTGACCGCCAAGTCAAAAAGCTGGCTCTTTTTTCTTTTTATGGAAGTTTTTTTATATTCAATAATTGTAACATAAAACCACAAAAAAATCAATAAGAAAAACAAAGAACAACAAAAAGAATTGTTCCAGTCGTCATGCGCGGGGCATTTTGCCGTAAATTGGTTGCGAGATGCCCCCGGTTTGATGTTTTGGAGCATGTTGATAGTAAATTTTTCCCTAATGATAACATTTCCCCCTATGTGTTTTTATTTTTATGTGCTTTTCTTGCCTTCATTTTTCTGTTGACAGCTTTTTTGATGTGTGATATACTGTCAATATACCGTTCGCTTAGATGGGATTTGGCTCTGTGGAGCATTTGTCAAACCGTGGCGATTGGATTTTCCAACAAATCGGGGTGTCATTTGTTTCAGGTTTTAGTTCTGAAAACGAGCGCGTATGCACAGATTTGAACTGTGCGGTGGTTTTTATTATTTAAACAAATGTTTCGATGGACAAAATATTTTAGTCGATCGACGCGTTTGTCTTTTGGAGATAAAAGAGCATTGTCTGGGGAGACAAAGGTTGGCTCTTTTTTCTTTTTATGGAAGTTTTTTTTATATTCAATAATTGTAACATAAAACCACAAAAAAATCAATAAGAAAAACAAAGAACAACAAAAAAATTTTCTTGTCGTCATGCGCCGGGCATTTAGCTGCATTAAATTGGAATCCATGCTATGTTATTCCGTTAAAAAACGAATGAGGGAGTGAACCCGTGAAGAGAACTTATATTCATTCAAGCTATATAACTCAAGCCGCAATAAACATCCACACAGACAGATTAACCTTGCAGGACATATATATAACTTCTTCATTGCGATGTATAAACTGTATTGTCGTTTCACGGGCAAACACCTGAACAAATACGCCCTAATGAAGTACATAACAAAAATCAAAGCCCATGCCAAGTTCAGCCATTGGAACAACCTTGGCTCGCAAGCCATACAAGACATCGCAGAACGCATTGACCGCGCATATGCTGTGTTTTTCCGTAACATGAAGCGCAAAATACATACCTCTCCGCCTTCCTTCAAGAAAA
>WQWD01000303.1 GCA_009785545.1 Treponema sp.
CAACAATTTAACTTTTCAAAACCGCTCTTTCGGGCGGTTTTTTTTTAATAATTTAAATAAAAGGAGAAAATGATGGTTTACACCAGTTTTATAGGGCGTTCTCTGATTGAACCGGGCGATTTTTCGCTTGAGGAGATGGAGATACTGTTCTCTTTAGCCGAAAAAATCGAAAATGACGAAAATTACCTTCGTGAAAGCTGCAGGGGAAAACTCTTGGCAGCTTTGTTTTTTGAGCCGAGTACCAGAACACGACTTAGTTTTGAGGCGGCGATGTTGCGACTGGGCGGAACTTGCCTTGGTTTTGCCGAACCGGGATCAAGCTCTGCTGCCAAAGGCGAAAGCCTCGCAGACACCATCAGAACAGCCGCCTGTTACGCTGACGCTATCGTTATGCGAAACCCAAAGGAAGGCTCCGCTCTTTTGGCAAAACAATTTTCAAGCGTGCCGGTCATTAATGCGGGTGACGGAGGCCATCACCACCCTACGCAAACACTCACAGACCTTTTAACCATCAGACGGCTATTGGGAAAAATCGATACGATGACAATCGGATTTTGCGGTGATTTAAAATTTGGCAGAACCGTTCATTCTTTGGTAAAAGCGCTTGCACGTTACGCCAACATCAAAATGTTGTTTATCTCTCCAAAAGAACTTGTTATCCCGCAATACATCAAAAATAATTTAATCAAACAAGGCATAGTTTTTGAAGAGCGTGAAAATCTTGAAAAATCCATGAGCGAAATTGACGTTTTGTATATGACGCGCGTTCAAAGAGAGCGATTTTTCAACGAGGATGATTATATCCGCCTGAAAGACACTTATGTTTTAAACTCGGAAAAGATGACCTTCGCAAAAGAAAAAATGCTGGTTCTTCATCCTCTGCCTCGTGTAAATGAAATCTCAATCGAGGTTGACAACGATCCAAGAGCGGCGTATTTTAAGCAGGCAAAATACGGAATGTACGCTCGAATGGCTCTGCTTGCGTTAATACTGGGGGTATCATGTTAAACATCGAACAAATTAAAAACGGGCTTGTTATCGATCATATTAAAGCCGGACAAGGCATTCGTATTTTTAACTGGCTTAGGCTTGATAAGATTCAACATACAGTTGCTTTTGTAATTAACGCTAACTCCGAAAGAAGCGGGAAAAAAGATATGATAAAAATAGCTAACACAATTTCGATAAATTACGATGTGTTAGGTTTAATTGATCCTGATATAACGGTGAACATTATCGAAAACCAGAAAGTGGCGCAAAAGATAAAACTGTCTCTTCCGCAAAAAGTTGAAAATGTGCTGATCTGCAAAAATCCTCGATGTATATGCTCAACAGAAAACTATTTAACTCATGTTTTTTATCTTGAAAATTCAGATACACAACTATACCGCTGTCAATACTGCGATGAACTGATTTACGCAAAGGATTTTAAATGACATCGAACATCGACAAATTGTTTAACGCTGTTGCCGAAAAAGGCCATGTATGCGTAGGTCTTGACACCTCAATAGATTATGTGCCGTTAGTCGAAATCAAAAAACATTCAAACAATGCTGAGGCTGTACTGGCTTATAACAAATCATTGATAGACGTTACACATGATATTTGCGCTTGTTACAAAGTACAAATTGCCTATTACGAAGAAATGGGGATAGAAGGACTTCGTGCCTACAGCGAAACATTAAAATACATTAAACGCAAAAACAGCCTTGTAATTGCCGACATCAAACGGGGCGATATCGCAGACACGGCGGTGCGTTATGCGAAAGCGCACTTCTACGGCGACTTTGAAGCTGACTTTGTTACTTTAAGCCCTTACATGGGCATGGATTCAATCGAGCCTTGGCTAAAAGAAGCCGAGGTACTTGGCAAAGGCGCATTTGTGCTTATGAGAACGAGCAATGCGGGAATGAAAGACTTTCAGCAAAGAACAATTAAAGAACCTTTAACAACAGAAAGTGTTAAAAGGCTTTATGATATTGTTGGGGATAAACTTGCGACTCTTGCCGGTGAATATCGTGGAAGCTGCGGGTATGGGCTTTTTGGAGCTGTTATAGGCTGCAATGAAAGAGAAGAAGCCGCAAAAATCAGGGAAAATTATCCGAATTTGTTTTTTCTGATTCCGGGTTACGGCGCTCAAGGCGGCGGTGCGCTTGATGCTGCGGCGCTTTTGCGTAACGGTAACGGCGGTGTGGTTAACGCTTCACGTTCGATTATCACGGCATGGAAAAAAACTGCTGTGCCGGATGGCGGCGCAGAACAAGCTTGTTTGGAGTTTGCCGCAGCGGCAGCAAGAGAGGCTGCCGTAAAAACACGAGATGAGATACTTGAGGTTTTATGAGTAATAATTGCGTAACTTGCGAACTTGTTAAAAACATTCCCATAAACGAAGAATACTTTGTATTGGAATTTTACTGGCAAGGATGTGCTCCCAAAGCCGGACAGTTTTTTATGATGAAACCTTCCCGAAGCTCGGTTTTTCTGTTAAGACCTATCAGCATATTTGAGTATGACGCTAAAACCAAATTGCTTAAATTCTTAATCGCAAAACGAGGTAAAGGAACCTGTGAATTGTCGGAATTACAAAAAGGAGATAAAGTTATTTTTACAGGATCATTTGGAAACGCTTGGGCTGATTTTTTGCCGAAGTCTTCCAAGACTGCAAAAGCCGCACTTGTCGGCGGAAGTGTCGGCACTGCCCCGCTCTCTTCGCTTGTTGCTGAAAAACCCGAAGTTTGTTTTCACTTTTACGCAGGTTTTAGGCAGGGGTTTCCCGGCAAAGATCAGGAAAACTTAATGCTTGGGGCAGCGGTAAATGCAAAAAAACTTGTTGTAACAGCGGAGGACGGCAAGAATGCGCAAATTGGGCGGGTATTGGACACTTTTACACCTGAAAATTATGATGTTGTTTTTGGGTGCGGCCCTATTCCAATGTTAAAAGCTCTTAAGATAAAATGCGAGTCCCAAAATATTCCATGTTTTATCTCGATGGAGAGCCGTTTTGCCTGCGGCGTCGGTGCGTGTCTTGGCTGCACAATTCGCACCGTAGGCGGAAACCGCTGTTGCTGCAAAGACGGGCCTATTTTTCCGGCTAATACAATTCTATTTGACGAGTAAAACAATGAACAATACAAAACAAACTGTAGATTTATCAGCAACAATAGCCGGGGTTAAATTCAAAAATCCTGTTATTGCGGCTTCAGGAACATTCGGAAGTGGAAGCGAATATTCAAAACTTTTTGATTTATCTTTGCTGGGAGGGATTTGCTCAAAAGGGCTTACATTAAACCCAAGAAAAGGAAATTCCGGCATACGCCTATGGGAAACCCCAAGCGGTCTGATAAATTCGATTGG
>WQWD01000304.1 GCA_009785545.1 Treponema sp.
TAAAGACCTGCGCTTCGTTTCAAGCCTGATCGCGGAGTCAAAATAGCTTTCCGTAATATCATCTGAATCCATCGAACTATGTAAGATGTTTCCGTTTTCTCCAATAAAGTTGATAAACGCGCTCAGATGTTCCGGTGGAATCCGAAATGTTGCTGTAATCGTCGAACGCACATCACCATGTGAAATCGAATGGCTTTGCTCAAATCCGCCGAGCCTTGTTCCATGTTCCACGATGTTGCTGTACAATGCGGTTGCGTCTTGCGTGCTTATGTCAAGCCAAGCCGTCCGGATAATTCTTCGCTCTGCTATTCTTCGCTCTGCCACTGTAGGGTTTTCCGCACTTGAATTGTTTGCGTTAACATCAACGTTTTCTTCGACAGTTCTCTCAGTTGATTGTCCGGATTGCGATTGACGAGCCATTCCAAAGGTCATCGCTTCGTTTCTCAAGACCGTATCATTGGAGGCGCTGCCGTAGGTGTCGCCGCTACCGGCCATATCATTTGCACTCCCGCAAGCAGTGACAGCCAAGGCCGTAACCAGCAAAAAAATGATCATTATAACAGATTTACGTTTTTTCATATTTTACTCCATTCCGACATTTACATCTTACAACATATTAACAAAATATTATCTTAGACGCAACGTGTCGGTGATTTGTTCCGAATGAAGCCTGTGTAGCAATCAAGTCGAATGATTGCACAAGTCCACAAAAACGACTTGCGAAAATGTTGGAGTAGAGCCATCCTTGCGATTTGTTGGCGTCAACAAATCATATAAAATGGCAAGTGGCGGGTTTCGGGATAAACACCAAACTGACAACAAAAAAGAAGTTGCCTTTTTTAGACATCTTCTTTATCTAGTTCGTTTTTATTTAAGACACGAGCAAAGCTATTTTATGCTTTTATTAGCCGCCACCCTCCATATCTACATCCTCCCTTTTTCTTTGTGATTCATTATAGCATAGCTAATTTAATTTGTATATCAATTTATGAACTCCCATATATACTCGGCATGGTGGAATCAATAAGAGCGGCCGCATCTGAACCGCTTGAAGATGGAACGCCTGCATCGGAGGTTAATTTCAATGTATAAAGCAATACTGACAAAACAAGCACTAAAAGACTTGGACAATTTGCATAACCCTTGAACGCATTTCCGGCGTTCTTTTTTATGTGCGAGTTTTTGCATTTTTTACAATCAACAAACCACAAGTCGAATGATTGCAAAAGTCCACAAAAACGACATAAAAAAGGCAAAAACCGTCTTGACAGAAATTGAGTGGTTAAGTAAAATAGAATCATGAACAAACGTTCTTTGTGTGAGAGGTTACCGTTATGGACTTATTTGAAAATATAAAACATATCAACCCCAAAAGCGGCGTTGAATATTGGTTTGCAAGAGAGTTGCAGCCACTATTCGAGTATGCAGAATGGCGCAACTTTGTTTTGGTCGTTACAAAAGCAAAAACAGCTTGTGAAAATGTTGGAGTAGAGCCATCCCTGCATTTTGTTGACGTCAACAAATCGTATAAAATGCCACATGGCGGGTTTCGTGAAATAGGCGACATCGCATTGACACGCTATGCCTGTTATCTTATCGCTCAAAACGGTGATTCATCAAAAGAAGTTATTGCTAAAGCCCAAACATATTTTGCTATACAGACAAGACGACAGGAGTTAGCGGACAAGTTTCCCGAATTGTCAGAAGATGAACGCCGCCTTTCCGTACGGTCAGAATTAGCACGGCATAATACACAACTGGCAGAAGCCGCACACGCTGCCGGAGTCATTGAATCGCTTGACTATGCTATTTTTCAAAATGAAGGTTATAAAGGATTGTACGGCGGTTTGACTGCGAAAGATATACATAATCGCAAGAAGCTGAAAAAAACACAACAGATCCTTGACCATATGGGAAGTACAGAACTTGCAGCGAATCTATTCAGAGCGACACAAACAGAGGAAAAATTACGCAAGGAAGATATTAAAGGTAAAAGTAAAGCCAATCAGACACATTATGAAGTAGGGAAAAAAGTTCGTAAAACGATTGCTGATATTGGTGGCACAATGCCGGAAAATTTACCGACACCTGATAAAAGCATAAAACAGTTAGAAAGAGAGCAGCAGAAAAAAATATTAGAAAACAATTCCTCTGGAGGTGGTAGAAGATGATTTATAAGGATGAGGCAGAAATAGACGCTATAAGAATAAAACTGTATGAAGAAACAAAAGATATGACAAAAGAAGAACAGAACAATCGTTTACGGGAAACGGGGCAAAGACTGGCAGATGAGTTCGGATTTAAAATTGCTCCTGCTGCAAACGATAATACCCATGATAATGTATGAAGCAACAACAAACGCCTGCAATTTAAACAGTTGCAGGCGTTTTCTTAGTGGCACCCCCGAGATGATTTACGCATATGCTCCCTTTTGGTCGCATTTGCCGCCTGACGCCTCCCCGTTCGGTCGGCTAGGCCGCTCGCTGCCGAACAGTTCGCCGGACTGTCCGGCTTCACGCTCGCGCATTTTCATGTTCGAATCATTTTGATTAAATACGCCAAGCAAAAAGAAGCTACTTACGCAGCTTCTTTTTTCTTAGTGGCACCCCCGAGATGATTCGAACATCCGACGCACGGTTTAGGAAACCGACGCTCTATCCCCTGAGCTACGGAGGCATATCTGACCACAGCTTTTAAATGATACCATATTTTACGATTCATTTTCAAGCGTTCGCTTTCACTTTTTGAAATATTTTCGTTTATTTTGATTACACCATTACCTTTTGATTTGATTTGCAGTATACTGGTTCTATGGAAAATCTTACAAGCAAACAAAAGGGCATGTTGCTCATGTGTCTTTCCGCATTGCTGTTTTCAGTCATGCAGATTTTGATACGATTGACGGGCGATACGGTTCCGCTCATGGAGCAGGTTTTTTTTAGGAATATCGTCAGTTCGATCATGATTTTTTGTGTTATCAAGCGAAACAAAGGATCGTTGTTTGGAGAAAAATCGCAACAACCTTTGCTTTTCGCGCGTTCGATCGCGGGTACGCTTGGCCTTGTTTCCATGTTTTATGCGTCTGCTCGCGCGTATCAGGCGGATGTGGCGATCATGACCAGGCTTGCACCGTTTTTGATCACATTATGGGCGTTCCTGTTTTTAAAAGAAAAGATCGCAAAAGTACAAATCCCCGCGCTTTTCATCGCATTTGTCGGTGCGGCATTTGTTGTCAATCCTGCGTTTCACTCCAACTTGTTTCCATTATTCATCGCATTTCTTTGTTCTGTATTCTCAAGCGTCGCCTATACGCTTCTCGCTTACAGCAAAGATAAGGTA
>WQWD01000305.1 GCA_009785545.1 Treponema sp.
ACTGTATTACAATTTTAATATGAAAAAAACCAAAATAAGCTTAACGCTTAAATTAACAGGATTTATCTGCGCGTTGCTGCTTTTGGCTATTATAGTCATGGCAATTTCAAACGTTAATGCTATAGGGTCTGCCAGCATGAAAGCATCCTTAATTATGGGCGAAAACAAGCTAAAAGGTGATATTGCATCTTTTGAGGATAAACTTTTTATGTTTTATGGTCAAGTCAGCTTGATAAACGGCGAGCTTGTAGACGAACAAGGCAATTCGCTCAGGCACGATTACAGGCTTGTAGATCAAATTTCATCAAACCTTAGAGTACAAGCATCAATTTTTATGTTAGAAGGACAGGATTTCCGCCGAATAACAACCAGCATTACCGATAACGACGGGAACAGGGCTGTGGATACTTTTCTTGGCTCGGACAGCTCTGCTTTCAATTCAGTGCAAGCCGGTTTAGATTATATCGGGAGTGCGCTTATCTTTGGACATAATTATTTAGCGGCTTATCACCCATTGTTTGCCGAAAATTCCCGCAATGTTATTGGGATTTTATTTATCGGCATGGAAATGTCATTTATAGAAAATCATATTAATCAGGTTATAAATACCAGTATCTTTACCAGCTTAATTGAAACTGCAATCATCATTCTTGTATCAGGAATTTTGATATTCTTATTATCCCGAAGTATAGTAAAACCAATTAAAAGCGTTGCTTTTACCTTAAAAGACATTGCTGAAGGCGATGCTGATCTTACAAAAAGAATATATACAAAATCCAACGATGAAGTAGGCGAACTTGCGCTTCATTTCAATAGCACTATGGAAGAATTCAGATTAATGATGACAAAAATCAAAAAGGAAACATCAGAATTATCCAATGTCGGCAATGATCTTGCAAGTAATATGAATCAAACCGCTTCCGCCATAAACCAAATAACCTCAAATATTCAAAGCATTAAAAGCCGTGTAATTAACCAAAGCGCAAGCGTAACAGAAACAAGCGCAACTATGGAACAAGTAACAACAAACATTGACAAATTAAACAGTCAGGTTGAAAATCAAAATATTCATGTATCTCAGGCTTCATCCGCAATTGAGGAAATGGTTGCTAACATTTCTTCAGTTATCGAGACATTGATAAAAAATTCTTCTAACATAGAATCTTTGCAGGAAGCTTCTGAAGTTGGGCGCAGTGGATTAGAAGAAGTTGCTTCAGATATTCACGAAATTTCACGTGAATCAGAAGGGCTTTCAGAAATCAATTCTGTTATGGAAAATATCGCAAGCCAAACAAACCTTCTTTCAATGAATGCCGCAATCGAAGCTGCTCATGCTGGTGAATTAGGCAAAGGGTTTGCCGTAGTTGCTGATGAAATTCGCAAGCTGGCGGAAAATTCAAGCGAACAATCAAAAACTATCAGCACGGTTCTTAAAAGGATAACATTCTCCATCGATAAAATTTCACGTTCAACAGAAAATGTATTAACAAAATTCGAAGCGATTGATTCAAGCGTTAAAACTGTAGTAGCTCAAGAAGATATAATACGCAATGCAATGGAAGAACAGGGCAAAGGAAGCAAGCAAGTTCTGGAAGGCATTAGCCGTGTAAATGAAATTACCAAGCAGGTAAGGAGCGGATCAAACGAAATGCTCGGCGGGGCAAACGAAGTTATACAAGAAACGACAAATCTTGAAAAAGTAACGCAGGAAATTGCTTCTGGAATGAATGAAATGGCTGCCGGAGCAGATCAAATTAATACTGCCGTAAATCAGGTTAATGATATTACCATCAAAAACCGCGAAGGTATCAAATTGGTTTGGGGAGAAGTATCACGATTTAAACTGGAATAGTACAGAATATCGGGTTCAGAGGCTGTTTCTAAAAGTTTCGTAATTCAATTCTGCAATCAGCCTTTGCCCTGCGGCATTTGGGTGAATAATATCCAAAGACATGGGGCCGGCAAATGGGTTTAAGTTAAAAATCATCATATCCAGCCTGTATGAAAGCTGCGAATATAGATCGGTTACAATAAATCCTCTTGTATTACTTTTTTGAATAATAATATTGTTCATGGATTCTATCAACATATTTACAATATTGGAAATTTCCAGAGACACTCCAAAAACTTCCTGCGGAATGGGATTGTAAATTGTATTAACAATAACAGTTGCCCTTGGTGCTTTTCTGTTTAACCATTCAATAATTTCTGCAAATTCTTCAGAAAAAATACGGACACCTTTATCCAATTCACTTTGTAATTCAGGCGAAAATGAACCTCTTAATATGGAAGAAATCTCGTCAAAACTGGAAGTAAAACCATTGGAAAGGAGACGCAAAGCTCTTGAAACAAGATCTTCTATTACTGACAGAATATCGCCAGATACGGGGGCTGGCCTGAATCTTGATACATAATTTACAAACGGAACAATAAGATTATTTCCGCCTATATTCAACGTAACAATTTGCGCATTTCTTAGAATTTGCAATTCTTCGTTATCAAGGTTATTTAATAAGTCCAAAAGCATTGTTGTGGTAAATCCGCTTACAGCCATATTTGCAAAATAATCGACATACCCGTCATTTTCCAGAAAACTAAAAAATATTTCAGGATGATTTTTTTCATCTGAGGTTAAACCGAAACCTGCGGAAACAGAGTCGCCCAGCGCAACATAATAACGAGGCAGCTCTTTACATGAAAAAATAAAAAACGATAATAATAAAATTGCGCTTATCGTTAGAATAGTCTTAATTTGAACTTTCATTTATTAAAATTCCCTTAATAGTTAACAGTTTATGGTTTATGAAAGTTACATACACTTTACCAAAATTTTACTTTTTCTTTATCCCTTGTTTACTTTTATCCATCTTTTTTCTATATAATATAATTAGGAGAAAACAATTGAAAAAGATTGCAGTAACGATGATATTTCTTTTTGCAATTACAGTCGGCGTTTTTGCAAATGAACCATTTTTCGCTTCGCAGGAAGGAATGACGCTAACCACAGCAAACCTCAATGACAGAGGCAGAATAGAAAGATTCACCCGCATGACTATCAATGATGTGTTTGGCTCTGACGGCAGCATAACAATAGAATATTCAATGGAGATACTCGACAGAAACCGCCGCCCTGCCGGAAGAGCCGGTGTTCGTGAGTTTAGCGTTACGGTGGTTGACGATATTCTTGAGGTAAAATTAGATAACATAATGGATCTTTTTATGGCATCAAGAAATATGAATTATGAATTGAGCGCAGGTACTTTTCGTATTCCTTCAAATATGACTGTTGGCAGCACGATTGAAGACACATGGATGAACATAAATGTAAGAGTCCC
>WQWD01000306.1 GCA_009785545.1 Treponema sp.
CTTTCCGCAATATACTTAATCGAAAGCGACATCATAATTATGATGATTGCCGGCGCAATTGTAATAGCACCTTTGGAAAAATATTTAAGCGTAACTTTTATGTCTTTGGTTAAAAGATTCCCGCAAAAAATACTGCCGATCAAAAAAATAAAACACATGATCGGCATAATATAATATACTAAAGTTGGAACAATGTACGTTATAATTATAATCACAAAAATAATCAAAAAAAGAAATGAAAATATTTTAACCTTTTTTGTTTCTTCCGGTGAACCTTCTCCTATTTCTTTTAGAAGAGCGGTTCTGTTGTTTGTAACACCAAGTTCTTTGTTTCTTTTTTCCGCTTTTTTAGCGAAAAAATATGTAACAAAAAGCGAAGTGCAAACCCACAATACCAGCCAAACAATTATCCTTAGCCATATTCCGGTTAACACATTTGTTCCCGCTAAATAGCTTGCAAGACCTATCGACCACCAATTAACCAGTGTGGCGGAAAATCCGACTCCTGCCGCAAGCAGCATCATTCCAAGTGCAGTTAAATTATCCCACTTCATGGCTTTACACATGAGCATAACGATAGGAAGAAGAATTAAGCCGTCTTCGAACGTTCCAAAAACAGCCGCAAGCAGCATAAAGAAAAATACTGTAGCCCAAATCAGCGCATATCTGTTTTTTGAATACCTGCGGATTATAGCGTTAATAATCGCTTTCATTCCGCCTGTGTTTTCGATTATGTAAAACGAGCCTCCCATAATTAAAAGAAGCAATGACAAAAAAATTAACGTTAAACTATCATTGGAAAAAATCCAAACTTCAAACGGAGCTGTAAACCAGCGCCAAACCGGCAGGCGATTTTGCGTTTCCTGAAATACAAAATAATTTGTTATATTGCCGTAATCATCTGTAAGATAATGCCCGGCGGGAATTACAAGGGTTAAAACACCAACAATTATGATCAAGCATAAAAGAAGCCCTACAATGCTGAAAAAACTTACTCTTGTAAACTTGATGGCGGCTTTTTGTTTGTCTTGTTCCTGCCGCATATTATTTTTTTTCCTCATAATGTTTGTAAATTTGCTGAATTGCCATGCTGCACCTTACCGCCTTGATCCCATCGTCAAGCACAAACTCATAGTAATCGCCCGCTAAATAAAAATCAAAACTTTTGTTTAAAGTATTGGCTACCATCGGCAGCTTTGCACGTTCGCAGAAAAGTTCCTTTTTTTTCGCAGTAAGAATATTTTTGCCAATAAACCTGACTCCGGATTTATCGATAATTACTTCGCCTGTGTATTTTAAATACAAGGTATCGCCTTCTTTGTTAAATGTATTTACTTTACATTTTTCCCGGATCTCAAAAAATTCAGCGGCAACTTCGCCGGATAAAACGCTTTCCTGCAGTTTAAACCATTCTGTTATATCTTGCGGGAATACATCAGTTTCTTTAATTTTATTAAGCTGGAAACTATTGTCAAGGTATGCACCGTTTCCACATTCGGTACACCAAATATTATTGCCGTGTGCAGTTAATTTAAATTGACTTTTGCAATTTGGACAGTAATACAATAAATGGTTTAAACCTTTTGCTCTTTTTTTTGCTTTGTAGACGATTTTGTTTTCCCGCACCCATTTAAAATCGTTATACGCTAATTTTTCGTTTAAATCGGACAAAAGTTCTTCTGTGGTTTTTTGCTCTGTTTGTTCGGGTGTAAAAAGCAAATCTACGTTTACTTCGATTTTTCCCGAGTAATTTGCGTTATAGTTCCATTTTGGTACTGTTAAAAATGCGCCATTAATTGATACGCTTACAACAGGAAGTTTTAAGTGTTTTAGAAGCCCTGCCGTTCCGGGAATAACCGGATTGCTCGCTCCGTAAATTGTATTGATACCTTCGGGGAATATGCAGATTATACCTTTGTTTTTTACAACCGCCATAATATTTTTCATTACTGTTAATTCGGCGGCAAAAAGCCTTTTTGGAATTCCTCCGCCATACGTCAACAGCGGATACATCAGTTTGTTTTGAAGAAACCAGCGGTTCAGAATAACATTCATTTTATACGGAAGAATCGAATAAATCACATAAACATAATCAAGTCTGCTTGGATGTGAGCCTAAAACTATAAAAGGAGGTTTTAAGGTTTTAACATCGAATAAATAATTAATATGCACATTTTTTGGAATAACAATCTTTCGTACAAAAAACGGAACAATTATTTTATAAAGCAGTTCGCTTGGTTCTTTTACTTTAAAAGAATTTAACTTTTCGTTTATGGTTTTTCTTTTGTAAAACACAGATGAAACAATACGCTCTTTATTCAGGGCAAAAATTACCATAAGAACAAACAGGCAGCTTGTAATAATTATCGTGATCATTGGGTTTGCTGTTACTATCAAATCTCCGAATAAAACAGTCAGAGTTATAAAAAAAAGTGAGCCTGCAGAAGATACCGCCAGATATTGATACCATTTAATTTTTGTGCAGGTTGCGGCAATGAATGTAACCAATCCGTAAGTTATTCCCGGTGTCGCATACATTAAGATCATCAAAATAACATGATGCCTGTTACTATTGAGAAATTGTTCGCTTAACTGCGCCCGCAGTTCTTCTTTTTTCTTGCCTAAAAATGATGTTTTCGCACGACGGGCAATAAAAAAAACCAGCATACTTCCAGTTATAACACCCGCCCAGCAGATAAGTACGCCCCACCACAGGCCGTAAACAACCCCGATAAAAACCTGGAGCAGCTCGCCGGGAAAAACAGCGACTAAAACCAAAATAAACTGAAAAAGAACAAAAAGAGCGGCAAAAAACGGAGGTTTTGACTGAATATAACTTCTGATAACACTGTCATCGCCCCTGCCAAACATCATCATGCTAAAGAGGTAAATCTCTTCACGGAAGAAAATAGCCAAAATGGTAAATAAAATCAGCGAACAGATTAATAGAATATTTTTTAAGTGCATTTTGTCAAAAGCAAGAGATGTCATTAAAACTATAATAATATATTATAACGATTGTGTCGATTGGTTTGTATGGTATGATACGACCGTTTATTCAAAATACTTTACAAATGTTTACACGGCGATTTCAATATATTACAGAATATACCGCATTACTATATAATATTGTTATATGAATTTATACAGGTCGATTTCCATTGGCTCTTTGGAGCTTTCAGGTAACCTTTTTCTTGCTCCCGTTGCCGGATACACTGACCGTGCTTTTCGCTCAATCTGTGTTGAGGAGGGTGCTAACTTTTCGTTTACAGAGCTTGTATCCGCCGAAGCGGTTTACCGCAACTTTAGC
>WQWD01000307.1 GCA_009785545.1 Treponema sp.
GGGTTGCGGGATATTGCCGTCAATGACACAAAGGCGGCGTTGAATGACGGCGCTCGGGAAAACATCGAAAGGCTTACTACCGATCTGGCGATGTCGGTTGCAGGTTTTCTCCATCAGCGTGATCAGGATATACTTTTACTTGCAAGCCTTCCGCTTTCTGACGCTGTTTTAAGAGCTTTCTCGGAAAACAGAAATAGCAATCTGGTCAGACCGGGTGAATGGGTGCTTTCCGAAGACGAAATGACATGGGTGGAAAAAAATCCTTTTGTTTTTGCCGACAGGGAAAAAGTATCAACTAACAGAGAAAACAACGATGAGTTATTCGGAAGCGCTTTCCGCCACAGGGCTCCGGAATTTTTCGCACAATACTGGGAACTTGTTCCTTTATACGATGAAGTTACGTTTATCGATCTATACGGAAATGAAATATACAAATTTGTTAATCCCAATTCCACCAAAATACATTATCCGTTAAACCCCAACAGAGTAAATGTGTCTGACAGAATGAACACATTTATAAGATCGGAAAACTATTTTGAAGAATTAAAAAAGCTCCGCCCCGGAGAAATTTTTGTGTCGAATGTTATAGGCGCTTATGTTGGCACAAAATTTATTGGAATGTTCACTCCGGGCGTATTAAGAAATGTTCCTTCGACACATCCTAATTACGAACGCTTGCGAAAATACGGCAATCTTCCAAGAGAGGAATTTCTTGAAGTTGCAAGCAGACAGGCTTTTGCAGGTTTTGAAAATCCTGTCGGTCAGCGTTTTGAAGGTATCGTTCGCTGGGGTACGCCCGTTACCAACGAAAGAGGAGAAATCATTGGTTATGTGACAATGGCTTTAAATCACGATCATATTATGGAGCTTGTAGATTACATAAATCCAATGTTTGAACGTTATAACCTTTTGCCAAGTCCTCAAGACGGAAATTACGCTTTTATTTGGGATAATAAATGCCGCAGTATTTGCCACCCCAGACATCATTCAATTGCCGGTTTTAATCCGCTTACAGGAGAGCCGCAAGTTCCGTGGCTTGAAGGGAGTATTAAACTTGAAAGAAATTTTGAAGACGGCGGTTTTATCGTGGTTGAAGATGAACAGGGCATTTTAAGAACTGTTCCGATTCTTGATGAATACGGTGAAATGCAACTGGCTCAGGATACGCCTTTTTATGTTTGGTATATAAATGGCGGAAGAGATTGGCTTGCTTCTAATCCTTCGTGGGAAAATCACAACCTGAGCAAAATGATAACCGGCCGTTATTGGTGGGAGTTCGATGTTTCGGCAATGCCGACAGACGGAACAAGTTGGGGTGAGTTTTACGCCGCAAATAATTATAACAGAGAACTTTTACCCCAGTTTGGCGAGCGTGTACTGCGCCGCCCAGATGGCAGTCCGATAATAGACGCTAACGGAAATTATATACTCGATTACGCATCGCGCAACAAGTCTCCTGCCGAAGCTTTAACACGGGCAGGTTTTGTCGGGCTTGACGGACGTTTTCTGAACAATGCGCCGCAATGTACCGGTTGGATGAACCTCACCAAAAACGGAGGTTCTGGCTCGTTTTATATTCTTTGGAGTGATATTTACAAACCAACTACTGCGGGAGCTATTCCTTATTTTACAGGTCAGTTTGCGCCGGAAAACCAAGGCGGTTCATTGCGGGGTTTTGCTTTTGTTACGATTGGTGCAGGCATTGAAGATTTTACGGCTCCGGCACGCAGTATGGAAGAAAAACTTACAAGCCGAATAAGCAATCATCTGTTAATGGATATAATTATTCTTGGCGGCATAGCTTTGTTGTTGTTTGCGCTTGTTTTCCTTACTGCCAGAGCATTGTCTTCTTACCTTACAAATAATATCAAGCTGACGCTCGATGGCATATCACGTTTTCGTTCAGGCGAACGTCAGTTCCGCATACGCTCAGACATAAAAGATGAATTTGGAACTCTTGCAAATTCGTTTGACGAAATGGCAGACGGCATTGTAAACAGTGCAACAGGTCCGCTTTCGATCATAAGTATGAATTATAATATTATTTACATGAATGAACACTCGTTAAAAGTGATTAATAAAACTTTAGACAGTGTTATTGGAATTCCGTATTATGATATTACAATTTACCCTAAAGGTTCGATATATGATCCAATATTTGCCTTAAATAACGGAATAGAAGCTGATGTATTTTTTAAGGAAGATTCAGGGCGTTATTTCAAAGGTACTGCCAGATATATTTTGGATCAAGATGGAGCAAAAACCGGCTATTTTATCACGACTAATGATGTTACAGAAATCGAAGAAGCCAGAAAAAAAGCAGAGCAGGCAAGCCATGCCAAGAGTAATTTCCTTGCTAACATGAGCCATGAAATCAGAACGCCGTTAAACGCCATTATTAGTATGTCTTCCATCGGCGCTTCTGCCCAAAATATCAGCCAAAAAAATCATGCAATAGAAAAAATACAAGATGCTTCGAAGCATTTGTTAGGTGTCATTAATGATATTTTGGATATGTCAAAGATCGAAGCGGAAAAATTCAGTTTGTCCATTACGGAATTTGTTTTTGAAGAAATGATCCAGCGGGTAACGGATGTTATAAATTTCCGTGTAGATGAAAAAAAGCAGACTTTAAAAATCGACATTGATCCCGATATTCCTTATTCTTTGATAGGTGATGCACAGCGCCTTGCACAGGTAATAACGAATATACTTGTCAATGCTGTTAAATTTACAGGCGAAAAGGGGATGGTATATTTTGAAGCCAAACTCCAATCCGAGAAAAACGGCGTATGTACTGTTCTTATTACAGTCACTGATACGGGTATCGGTATAAGCCCTGAGCAGCAAAGCCGCCTTTTCAGCGCTTTTGAACAGGCAGAAACCAGCACTACACGAAAATACGGCGGAACCGGTTTGGGACTTGTTATTTCTCAAAATATTATCAAAATGATGGATGGTGCAATTTGGGTTGAATCCGAACTCGGACAAGGCGCAAAATTTTTATTTACGGTAAACCTTGCGAGGGGCAGGAATGAAAAAAATATTTTCGATTCTGATGTTGTTGACAGTGTCTCTGAAGAAGATAACTTTTTGAATATAAATGAATCTGTTATTGATTTAAAAGACCGCAATATATTGCTGGCTGAAGATGTAGAAATCAATCGTGAAATTGTTTTAACTTTGTTTGAACCCACAGGTCTTAATATAGACTGTGCCGAAAATGGCAGTATTGCTGTTAAAATGTTTTTAGATAATCCTTCAAAATACGAAATGATCTTTATGGATATTCAAATGCCTGAAATGGAC
>WQWD01000308.1 GCA_009785545.1 Treponema sp.
GACCGTGCCATGAACGGGATTCAGGTTGATAATGACGGAGCTGCCGTTCGTAAAATAGCTTTTGGCGTGGATGCTGCGATGGAAACCTTTGAACAGGCTGCCGCAATCAATGCGGGAATGCTTTTTGTTCATCACGGATTGTTTTGGGGCGAATTGGCTAAAATTGGCGGAAATCTAAGGCGGCGGATTAAATTTTTGCTTGACCATAACATTTGCCTGTATGCGGTACATTTGCCGCTGGATCAACATCCCAAAATGGGGAATAATGCGGTTTTGGCTCAGCTTTTGGGGCTGGAAAATGTCGAGCCTTTTGGTGAATATCACGGGCGTAAAATAGGCTACAGGGGAACATTCCATACTCCGATTTCAATTGATGAAGCTGTAAAAAAGATCGATTTTATGGGAAGACCGCCGCAAGGGGTGTTTCCGTTTGGTAAAAAAGAATGTGTAACTGCGGCTGTAGTCTCCGGCGGGTCTGCCTCAAGTGCAAGAAACGCAATCGAAGAAGGCGTAGATTTGTTTGTAACAGGTGAAAGTTCCCACAGTGTTTACCATGAATGTCTGGAAGGAAAACTTAACATGATTGCAGGCGGTCACTACTGCACCGAAGTTTGGGGGCTAAAGTCCGTTATGCGTCATTGTATTGCGGAACTTGGTATCGAAGCGGAATTTATAGATGTTCCTACGGGACTGTAAAATAAAAATTGGAGTGTTTTAATGAAGCCATTTGTCAAAGAGAAGATTTTGCCGTTATCGTTAACAGCTTTTGTTATACTGGTAGATCAGATTACAAAAGCGCTGATTGTAGGATTTATGGAAATAGGAGATATTTTTGATGTATTCAATCGGGTACCTATCCAGTGGGTTGATATGCATGAAAAGTTTTTTGTGTTTTATCATGTGCGAAATCCCGCAATTGCGTTTAGTTTAGGCAGCGACCTTGTTGGTACACCTTGGCAGCCCATACTTTTTGTAATTATTCCTGTTTTAGTCCTGGTTTTTTTAATTTGGTACTTTTTCAAATCCGATGATTTTACTAGACTTCAAAGATGGGCGGCAGCAGGTATCATTGGAGGCGGTATCGGAAATATTATCGACCGCATTTTCCGCCCGGAAGGAGTTGTTGATTTTTTCAGTGTAAGAATTTTCGGGCTTTTTGGCATGGAAAGATGGCCTACTTTTAATGTTGCGGATTCCGCAGTTGTAGTGTGTTGTCTCCTATTGCTGGTCACTCTTTTCATCCCTGCAAAGAAAAATCAAAAGGCGGAAATAAGTGGATAAAAGGCTTAATACAATTATTTTTATTCTTGCGGCTACTGTGTTTAATGTTTTAACCGTAATAGTGAGTATTATCCTGCTTTTACTTTTGTTTAACGCAATATTGCCGCCGGAACATTTTCAGGCATGGGTATTAGGGCTTATTTTTATTGCCTCACTGGCACTTTCATTTGTGGTGTATCGTTATGCACTAAAATTTATCTTAAAAAAAATTGATGTAGACAAATATTTTGATCCATTATTTGTCAGAAGAAATATTAAAAGGAATTAAAATGGCAACAGAACCAGCAGAAAGAAAAAAAATATACCGCAAAAGGAAAAAAAGCGGATATTGCCCTCGCTGCGAAACTAAAATTAAAAAGTCCAGTCCGTATATTTTTTGTGATGATTGCCGGGAATATTTTCGCAATTATAACAATGAAGTATCCGAAGACCAAAATGAAATCCGGCGTTCCAGATATGCTGAACGAAAAGCAAATAATTGCTGTCCTCGGTGCGGCGTGTTTTTGGGGAAAAAATACAGCAAAAGCTTGTGTTCGTCATGTTTGAATAAACAGTACAAATACAATACGGGCACAACCAGAAAGAAAAAGCCGGCGAAAAAATAAGGTTTGTTTAAGGGTTCGATTGCCCTTCTCTGAACAGCTTTACAAACTCTGCCGGGCTGATGTCTACTGCTCCCAAGTCATTTTTGTAGTCCATCGGCATTCCCAGGTCGAAAAATAAATAGCCATTTTCTCTCAGATACTGTGTTGTCAAGATAAGTTGCACGGTTCCTGCATTGTCTTCGTCATAATAACCTGAGTAACTTGTGTAAACTTTGCCGCACACAACTCCGAACTCTCCGGCAACCAGCTTTCCTTCACGGTAAAGCCCAAAAGATGTTGGGTATGGAGAATGTTTGTCGTGAGTATTGTTTCGTATATTTTTTATACAATCTACAAGCGGAGGGGTAAGCCAGTCCTCTCCGTGTTTTTGCAGGCATCTGTCAAGAATAGGCTCAAAATCAGTGTCGAAGCGCAGCTCATAGCGGCTCAAATGTTTACGGATCGATTTTTTTACATGGAGGTTTTCAAAAAACAGGGCAGAACGTTCAAGGTGCAATTTTGGAAGCATCAGGTAAAATGCCTTTACGTCCTCGTTTTCGTCCTCAATAATGGTAGACATTATCAAAAAACCGGCTTTCATAAGCCTTTTTACAAATTCCGTGCTAAAATCGACAGCAAAACAGAATTCTTCGCTATAATTTGTAGACAGCATAACGTCGACAATCGCATTGCAATCATCTTCGGAGGAGATTATCAAACAGCCGGCTGATGTGTATTTCAGGTTCATTGGAATGATTTATAGACCTTTAATTTTACTTATTGTACAAGGAATTGAATAATTCCTTGTACAATAAGTATTTACAATCGGAAATAGTCAATTAATAAAATTAATTGACTATAGTATACCAAATCAACGAGCAATAAACAAGAATTTCGCCGACATTTTGCCTCTACCCCCTTGAACATTTTTTTAAAATATTCTATATTGAAAGCCTCAAATAGTTCAATGACCTTTTTTAGGAGAAGATATCATGAAACGTACTTATCAACCCAGTAAGGTAAAAAGAAACCGAAAATTTGGGTTCCGTGCTCGCATGAAAACAAAAGGCGGGCGGCTTGTTTTGAAACGCCGCAGGGCAAAGGGCCGATACAAGCTATCAGTTTCTGACGAGAAAAAGCCCTATTAGAAGTACCTATGGCTTTGAGCGGAAGGAACATTTAAAGGGAAGGAAAGAGATTCAGGAAGTTTTTGGCAGCGGCAAACGTTATAGCTGTTACGGCGCTAAACTTTTTGTTTTAAAAAACAATTTGCCATATAACCGTATTTGTTTTACTTTTACCAAAGTTCCAAAAAAAAGCAATGTTTTATGGAACGCAGTTATCAGAAACCGTGCCAGACGTCTTGGTCGGGAAGCATTCAGGTTGATGAAAGATCGTCTTAAAACCAGTCACGATTTGATTTTTTTGGTTTACCCTGAA
>WQWD01000309.1 GCA_009785545.1 Treponema sp.
GACATCAGGGATGGGCGCTATAACAATAAGCCTTGACGGGCTGGAAGCCTCCCACGATTGGCTGAGGGCTAACGATCAAAGTTTCAAAAGAGCGGTTAATGCCATTGACCTTGTTGCTCCGTCTGAGCGTCTGTGTTATGACGTGGTTACCTGCGTTAACCAAAGAAACCTTGGCGAACTTGAAGAATTAAGGCAATTTTTGATTTCACGCAGGGTTAAAGCATGGAGATTGTTCACAATATGGCCGATTGGAAGAGCGGCACACAACGATTTTTTGCTTTTAAACCCTCAACAACTAAAGCAGTTAATGGATTTTATCGCCAAAGCCCGCAATGACAAGCGGATAAACACAAGCTTTAGCTGCGAAGCTTATGTCGGCGAGTATGAGCGAAAAGTACGTGATGACTACTTTTTCTGCCGTGCCGGAATACAGATTGCGTCAGTTCTGAAAGACGGCTCAATTGCGGCCTGCCCGAATATCAACAGAAATTTTATCGAAGGAAACATCTACAAAGACAACTTCCTTGACGTATGGGAAAACAGGTTTGAAGTCATGCGCCGCCGAAAATGGTCAAAAACTGGTATATGCAAAGATTGTAAGGCTTTCAAAAATTGCAACGGCGGTCCTATGCACCAATGGACAGAAAAAAAAGACTCCATAGTGACCTGTATCCATCATCACTTAGAAAAAAATTTTTCTTAAAATATTCTAAAAACCTGTTGACATTTTTATATCCCATCCCTTATGGTTTCTAAAGAGTGGTTTTTTACCTATCTACTCAGTTTAGATTCATGATAAAAGCTGGACAAGGTTTTTATCAAACAAGACAATTTACGAAGGGAGAACACTATGGTTCTGAACGGAGCAATGGAACAAGAAGAACTGGCACTTATGACGATGCCGGTAAGCGGCGATGCCGAAGAAAATGATTTATCGGCATACATCTTCAGCAATTACGGCGACTTTGACGATGACATCGAAGACGACGATTATGACGACGACGATGATGATAGCTACAGCGACGACGACGATGATGAAGATGACGATGATGATTACGACGACGACGATGAAGATGACGATGATTACGACGACGATGATGATGACGGCTTCGACGACGATGACGACGATAGCTGGGACGACGACGAATAGCGTTTTACGGGCGGCATTACCGCCCTGCAATCCGGCTGCGTAATCCTAAGTATCACGAGAAATCAGACGCAGTGAATTATTTCGGGTTTTAATCAGGTCTTTGAGACCAGAGTCTTTCCAACTCGTAAAATTCACGAGTGCGCTTGTTCATAAGATGAATAATCGCAAAACCAAGATCGAGCAAGCGCCACTCATCGTCTGACTTTTTTCGTGAACCACCTGACATTTCGATTTTTCTCTCACGGCAAAATTCTTTGATATGCCGCTCAAGACCATCCATGTGTGTTTTGCTTGAGGCTGTAGCAATGATAAAAAAATCTGTCCATATATGAAACGGACGAAGATCCAACACAGAAACATCCTGTCCCTGATGTTCCTGTATTAATTCACCCAGCATTTTCAAATCGTTTTGCGCTTGGGTTTGTTTTTTAATTTCCAACAACGAATCTTCCATCAAAATTCCTTCCGAGTATCAAAGTTATATCCGCCCTGTTTTCAACAGATTGAATGTAAATACCTTCTTCGCCATCATGAGCGAAGATTTCACTGCGAATATTTCTAGCACGAATTAAATCGGCAAAATCTCTTACAAGAGTTTCATCTCCTGAGCGATGAATGACAACCGTACTCTCATGTGTATTTCGGTCGGCATTTCCTATCGAAATTACATCATAACCAAAGCTTCGAAGCATTTCCGCCGTTCTTCCGGCAAGCCCTGCAACCGTAGTTCCATTTAGAACTTCTACTGTTAAAGGCCAGTCTATCAAATGATCTTCTATTTCGCGGGTAAGTGTATTTACTGTTTGGTGTACAATCTCACGTATGAGGTTTCCGTCCCAATGCGGAATTACCAGCATTTGACCTGAAACATCACGAAGATTACCGCCAACAGTTTGTATGTTAGTTCTGTCAATGTCTATGTTAACAAATTCGTTAAAGAGATTCATAAGCGTACGCCAGTTCATGCTGGTTCTGAAAAGCGAAGTATACATTCTTGCCACTGACGAATTGTTAAGCCTTTCGTTCATTTGAATTTGGCGATTAAACAAGGCAAGGAAAAAACGCTGTCTGCGAAAAACCGCTACATCAATTTCTTCATCAGGTAAAATGTATGTTGCGTAAACAGCGGCTTTAGCGCCGTCAAGAACGGTCATGCCCGAAGGAAACAGAATAATCTGCTCTCCGTCAATATGCGACACAGGAGAAGGAATAAACACTTCCACTCCGCCAAGAAGATCCACTATAGAAACCAGATTTTCCTTTGTGATGATAATAGAAAAATTTATGTTTATTCCCAAAAGCCTTTCGATCTCGTTTTCAAAATGAGATATTCTTGCCGGATCGTACATTCTGTCAATTCGATCTACCCGATTGATTCTTGATAACAACAACCCTAAATTGCCGGGTATATCAAAAATTGCCGCGCGTCTTGTCGCAGGAAAGTACATCAAAACATACGAGCTGACAGGAACTTTGTTTTCTTCGATTACAAAAAGTACGTTTATTACACGATTGGAAGCTACGGCGTCAGCAACAGGATTACTGCGAAAAATATAAACCGAAAAAGCAATAGCCATAATAAAAAGAATAATTATTAAAATTAAAAGCAAAAACGAAGCGTCTTTTTTAAAAATTTTCAACTAAACTCCCCCTATATTTTTGCCTGCGTCATTTTATTCAGCAAGTTTAAAGTATCTTCTGATAAAACCAATTTTTTTGCTTTAAGTTTAAAAATGGTTTTTTCAAGTACGGCAAAAAGTATTTCGTCCAAATCATCAAGGCTGTTTTTTTCAGAAACGGCAGAGCACATCTCCCGTAAAGCAGGATCAATTCTCCTTGAATTTTCGGTTTTATCGGCAATATAAATTATCTTTGCCAATGTCCCCATGTTTTCGCTTCCTGATGTATGACAGGCAACAGCTTCCAGAATATCTTCATTATGAACGCAGAAACGCTCTCTTAGCAAGACTGTCGCAGCCCTGCCATGAAGAAGGCTTGGTTTGTCTTTCTCCAGCGAAGAAATTGTCATTCCGGCATTTTTGATGATTTTTGTCAACTGCTTGCCGTCAAACTGTTTTGCCAGATCATGAGCGATACCGGCAAGATAACCCGCCATTGGGTCAAGGCCGAAACGGCTGCACAAATCACTTGC
>WQWD01000310.1 GCA_009785545.1 Treponema sp.
CTACACTTACGGTAAAGGTTTGTCTGAGCTGCCGTACCAATTCAATTTGTCAGACTCCGTTAACAAACAATGTTATAACGGGAAAACACAGGAGGACTTATGAGCGCAACAATCAGGCTCAAGAGATTCGGAACAAAAAAGCGGCCTTACTACCGCATTGTTGTTATGGACAAACAGGCTCCGCGCGATGGCAAAACCATTGACGAGCTTGGTTACTATCATCCCATCGAAGCGGAAGATAAACAAGTTGTTTTTAACGAAGAAAAAGCAAAATCATGGCTTGCCAAGGGCGCAATTGTAAGCGACACAGTTCGCAGAATTTTTAACAAGAAAAACGTCACCGTTAAGTAACAACAGGACAAAACAATGGAAAAAGATTTGATTGAATACTTGGCGAAGTCCCTTGTGGACGATCCGTCTCAGGTAAATGTAAATGTTGTAGAAGGTGAAAAATCCACTATTTTGGAATTGAGAGTGGCGGCAGGCGATGTTGGCAAAGTAATCGGAAAACACGGCAGGATTGCCAAGGCAATCAGAACTGTTCTTCAGGCTGCCAGCGCCAAAGCCGGAAAGCATACGACTCTGGAAATACTTGACTGATAAATTTATAATTGGGATGGTTGGCTCTCCTTTTGGGGTTAAAGGGTTTGTCAAAATCCGTTCTTTTTCAGGCGAAATCGATCATCTGTTAAAATTAAAATCGGTAATTCTTAAACATGACGGGAGAGAGCGGGAAGTAACCATCGAGGAAAGCGCCGCCGCTCCGCCCAGTGTGTTAATGCGTTTTGCTGGAATCAACAGCCCGGAAGCCGCTAAAACCTTGAACGGAGCGCAATTGATTGTGGCTCGAGAGCAGGCGGCTCCGCTAAATGACGGCGAGTTTTATGTCGAAGATTTAAAAGGATTGACAGTGTTCAATACAACCGATGAAACCATCGGTAAAATTTTGGATATCATCGAAGGCGGCGGCGGAGATTTGGCGGAAATTCAGCTTTTATCGGGAGAAAAACGACTGATACCTTTTAGGAAGGAGTTTTTTTCCGAAGTTTGCTCAAAAAAAGGCAAGGCAACCCTTCAAAATCTTTGGATTCTTGAATGAAATACACGGTTTTAACGCTGTTTCCCGAAATTACCGACGCTTTTTTTGCCAATTCAATTATGGCAAAAGCAATAAAACGTGGAATTATCGAGTATCAGGCGATAAATATACGCGATTTTACGACGGATAAGCACAAAACCTGCGATGACGCACCTTATGGCGGCGGTCCGGGAATGCTCATGCTGCCTGAGCCGCTGGCAAAGGCAATTGATTTTGCAAATTGTGCCGAGTCTACCCCTCGTGTTATCTACCTTTCTCCATCGGGGAGGCAGTTTAACCAAGAATTGGCAAAAGAGCTTGCCGCAGAGCAGGAGCTGATTTTGATTTGCGGGCGTTATGAAGGGATCGATCAACGTATCATTGACAAGTATGTTGATGACGAAATTTCGATTGGGGATTATGTTCTCTCCTCAGGAGAGGTGGCGGCGTTGGCGGTTATCGATGCTACTTACCGGCTGGTTGACAGTGTTATCTGTGCGGAATCGCTGACCGAAGAAAGTTTTTCTTCGGGACTTTTGGAGTATCCCCAGTTTACACGACCTGAAGTTTTTGATACAATGAGAGTCCCGGAAGTTCTTTTATCGGGACATCATGAACAGATACGCCTTTGGCGTCTCGAAAAAAGGGTCGAAAAAACTTTGAATCAAAGGCCGGACTTGATACAGCGAGGCAGAGAACTTTTTAACAAAGAAATTAACGGTATTATTGACCGTATAACAGGAGAAAACAATGAACGAAATTCAGGCCATTGAAGCCGCTCAAATGAAAACGGAACTTGATAAATTTAAAGTGGGAGATACCGTTAAGGTTCACTTTAAAATCATCGAAGGTAAAAATGAGCGTGTGCAGATCTACGAAGGTCTTGTCATTGCGATGAAAAATTCTAAAGTAGGAAAAAGTTTTACCGTACGAAAAATATCCTACGGCGTAGGCGTGGAAAGAGTTTTCCCTATCCATTCGCCGCGTATTGTCAAGGTTGAATTGGTGCGTCCGGGTAAAGTCAGGCGGGCAAAACTCTACTACATTCGCGATAAAATCGGTAAAGCTGCGAAAATCAAAGAACTCATCGTTAGAAAGAAAAACGTTAAACCCAACGTCGCTCCTGTTGCACAGCAAGAAGGATAGATTGATATACCAAAAAGGCTTTTTCAAAACAAACAGCGTTTTGAAAAGGCCTGTGGATATTGGGTGATTTGTTCGGCAATCAATAATTTTTGAACAAATCTAAGTTCTTTTATTTATACTGTCGAAAATATAAATAAGAGGTAAAACATGAATGTAATAAGCGCAAATGATCTTCGAGCAGATCAAATTTTTTCCGAGCCGGTTTATTCAGGCGGGAATAATATGCTTGTACCTGCAAATGTACCTCTTCGCCAAAAAGACATCGATCTTCTGGTCTCTTGGGGCATTGATTCTGTTAGGACAGAAGGAGTTCTAATAGGAGGAAAAGGAGATGACAGCCCGGAAGAATCCGCCGCCGAAAAAAAACCATTAACCAAATTTTCTATTAAGGATGTTCAGCAAAATTCCGCTCCTTATCGTGCTTATAAAAGTCTGATTGAAAAATTGAACTCGGTTTTTTCTGATTTGAAATCCGGGTCAGATGTTGAATTACGCATGGTTGATAAAATCAGCGTTCAGTTACTTCAGGATTTAAAAAATCACATGGATGCTTTTATCGGCTTCATTCTTGGCGGCGAAGTTATCGGAAATGAATTAGCAAAAAATTCAATCAACACAGCAATTCTTTCTGCACTGATCTCTTTCGAGCTCAAGCTGCCTAATCACAAAATCAACAATATTGTTTCGGGAGCGCTTCTCCATGATGTAGGTATGCTCAGGTTATCCAAAGGTATTACCGAAAAAAAGGGAGCGTTGACCGAAGCCGAGCTTGAACAGGTAAAAACTCATCCGTTTCATTCTTCCAAAATCGTAACAAAAGAGCTGTTTGGCTCACATGAGGTAAATTTAATTGCTTTGCAGCACCATGAAAGATGGGACGGGCAGGGTTATCCCGAAAGACTTACGGGGCAGGCGATAGATATTGGCGCTCGTATTGTCTCGGTGGCTGATGCCTTTGAAGCAATGGTAAGTAAAAAATCCTATAGAGATTCACTGAGCGGTTATCAGGCTTTGAAGAATCTTCTTGCCGATAATGCCCGCAGATTTGATCCGGCGGTAATAATGGCATTCACAAAA
>WQWD01000311.1 GCA_009785545.1 Treponema sp.
AATGCCTTTGGCTTTCCAAGAAAGGTTAGGGTTTTCTAAAATAGCGTTGTCGATTATGGTAAAGTTCTCGTGCTTTTGGACGCGGATAATTTCGTTAAGGCGTTTATCCTCTGTTTTGCTCATCGTCATCATTGGTTGGCCTCCTGCCGTGATGTTTTAGTTATTTTTTTCTGTATGGTGTAATGGCACCATATCTGCTTGGTATGAACTGGTGTTTTATGTGATATTGTCCGCCAGGGCGGGCTGTGGTAAGATGGAGACATTATAATCGTTGCGTAAAAACGTTAGTGATAGCGTGCAATGATATTATCACGCTGTTATACGCGTGTCAATACTTTTTATTTTATTTCGAGAGGGAAGTTCTATGAGCTCATTTTCTGATAGATTAAAAGAATTACGAAAGTCTAAAAAAATTACACAAAAGCAAATTGCTGTGGGCATAGGTGTATCTGAACGTAACTATCAGTCATTTGAATATGGAGAATTCAGCCCAAATCAAAATAACCTAATTAAAATTGCCGATTACTTCGACGTATCTGCTGATTATCTTCTCGGTCGCTCTGATAATCCAGTGCGTCAATAAAAAATACGCTCTAAAAAATCTACTTGGTATGATTGGTGTTTTATGTGATATTGTCCGCCAGTGGTGGGCTGTGGTATAATATTAACACACTGTTTTGTATAACACTTTTTTAATGTGGAGCGAGAATAACACATCAAAAAAGTGTTGTCAATGTTTTTTATAAAATATTTTTTGGGAGGTTATCTTATGCTCTCTTTTTCTGTTAAACTAAAAGAATTACGCAAGCTAAATTGTGCTACACAAAAACAAATAGCGGATAGCCTTGGTGTCAGGGAACAGACATATCAAAAGTATGAGTACGGACAAAACGAACCGAATATGGAAACTCTCGTTAAACTTGCCGATTACTTTGACGTATCAGCTGATTATCTTCTCGGACGCTCTGATAGTCCAGTGCATCAATAAAAAATACGCTCTAAAAAATCTACTTGGTATGATTGGTGTTTTATGTGATATTGTCCGCCAGGGGTGGGCTGTGGTAAAATTAAATAGAGAAAAATTATTGACAGCAACTTTGTTGTGTAAACAATATCACAGTAACTTTGATGTGTCAATGCTATTTCATAATTTTTTAAGGAGGAATTTATGTGACCTCTTTTCCTGACAGATTAAAAGGATTGCGCAAAGTTAAAAGCGTTACCCAAAAAACCGTTGCCGAGCACATAGGAATACTAGAACAAGCTTATCAAAAGTATGAATATGGCAAACATGAACCAAATCATGAAACAACAATCAAACTTGCCGATTTTTTTGATGTATCCACCGATTACCTCCTAGGCCGTTCTGATAATCCCGCCCGTCAATAAAAAATAAGCCTCTCCTTATCCAGATGGGCTTATTTTTTTGTGCTTCTAACTGTGGCGTAAACTCTGACTATTAATGTTTTTTTAATCAACTCGGTGTATGCTTCAAATTTGCGTTCTGTCTCGTCCGTCTCGTCCCGTTTTCCAGTCGGGCACGACAGGACTTGACTGACATGAGTATTGTTACTCTCAGTCTTTATTATATATTAGTATTACTACGTTCTCGGTTTTCTATAAATAGGTTTTCTACATCTAGGTTATCTATTTATAGAAAATCGGTAAGTAGACAGAGTGGCGTGATTTCGGGCTTTTCAGGCATTAGGGTTTTGGGACTGTGCTGACCCCATCGGTCTATGTGTTTTCCATCATAATCCAGTAGACCAATAAAAAAGACGCTCTACAAAATAAGCGTCTGGGGGTTTACAGCTAAGTATACCTTGCATATAATATAGCCATAATAAAGACGGGGAACGTCTGTAAACGCTCCCCAGGGCAATCGCTGGCGGGTTCGGCTGAACTCAAAAGCTAAAAATAACTTATGGTTCTAAAAATAAGCCTCTCCTTGCCTGGGCGGGCTTATTTCTTTGCGTTCTTAACTCCGATATAAATTCCTATGAGTGAAACAATGGTCGAAACCACTGTAATACCTGTCGAAATAACATCCAGCATTGGCCTCCTCCTTTCAGAGTTCAGCCATCGAACACCGCCCACGATTGCTTGCCTATATAATACACAAAGGAGTTAGAGATTGTCTACACCCGTTTATTTCGCTTACAAGGGCTTATTTTGCATTAAAAAACCGCTAATCCAAAACTCCACGTCATCTGCTGTCTTATCTTGTTGCTTTTACAATTTTATTTTGCTATAATTGGGATATGGATTAGACTTAGGATAGAGGCGAATGCACACCAAGCCCTAGCTACAAGTGCAAATGCAAGTACACTAATTCTAATACCAAATATTATAAACCAAATAGAATTGGTTTGGTTGGTAAATCAAAACCCAGAATTAATTGTCTACAAAATGCCGTCACACTTCAGAAAAGTAGCCGCTCCTCGCGCTAAAGGACGGCTATTTTTTTGTTTTTCATAAATATGTCTCATGTAGTTGATTTTGTAATTTTATTTTGTTATAATCAGGATGATGTTATCAGATTTTATATTTTGCGATGTAGATCGCTCCTTGAGTTCTCCAGGTTACTTGACTAAAGGACGTGTAACTACTAGTAAGATAAGTGAAGCAAAAGTAAAACAAATGCCATAATTGGTAAAAAGCAAGTGAAACATTAAAAGAGCCGATTTCCTTATTGTAGGACGGCCATTAGAGAAAGGTGCAAATGCCCTAAGGCATTAATGCGCTAAAGTAACAATGCAATACCAAGTAATACCAAATGACTAATCGGATTTGTAAACGAAATCAAGATAGTCAAATGGCAGAATCAAATTTATGAAAAGTAGTCGTCCTTCGGCCAAAGGGCGGCTCTTTTCGTTTCGTCTGTTAGTTATGGTCTGTCTCATGTCCTTTTTTGCAACTTTTAGGAGAGATTATGCCTTCATCGGCTCGCGTGACTACTTCTCGAAATCGGTGAGAGTGGTTTTTTTGGCAAATAAAATGATTTGCTTGATGGTATTTGAATCTAAAAGAATTCTATTCGACAACTCATCGACAGTCTACGACGAAAAATAGAAAAATTACTATAAGTTTACATTTAGAAGCATGTGTGATAGTGTTGTTTTAAGTCCATGCGGAAGATTTCAATTCGTGTGGCAAATAAAATATTCTGAGGAGGTGAAAAACTGCTAACAAAACAATCAAGAAAAATGTAGAAACATATACCAAAATAGGATATTGACACCCATGATGAAGCAGTGTAAATTTAAGATGTACTCTTAAATTGCACTTTGAA
>WQWD01000312.1 GCA_009785545.1 Treponema sp.
ACATGAATTGGCTGATAGCGAGACCTTAATGCAACAAAACAAAGCGGCTTAACCGTCGCTTTGTTTTTTACCTGGTGGTTAGAAAGGAGGTAAAACAATGAAACACATAAAGCTCTTTTTTGCTATTATCGCAGGAATATTCCTATTTACCCCATTCGCCACCTTACACTCCGCTGGTATCCGAGATGAGCGTAACCCGCAAACAGGTTTGCCAGCAGAACTTCGCCAAATAATGAACAAAAATCGCAAAATCACATTTCCGCCTTTTCATCCTGACATTGAAGATGTAATAAGAAGCTTTGTACAACTCAATTTGGATAAAGATGAACATATCAAAATTTTCCAAACCTTAAGGCAAATACGAGTGCAACATTCTTATGGGCAGGATAGAAATATTCTTCACCGTATTTTTGGAAGAGCAGACCAAAGTGTTTTTCTTACACACGAACAGCTTCGTGAAGAAATTCACTTTCTTTTTGATCTTTTACGACATGGTTATGGCGGTTATGTATTTTTTGGCGGAGACGATGTTTTTCTGCCCATCCGTGATTCAATGATAACACAGCTTGCCTATATGCCAGACCCTTTGCAAGTTTCTGCATATTTAAACAATCTGCTTATACAGAACTTGCGGGGAGTAATTGCTGACAATCATTTCGATATACAATATTACTGGTTTTCTGCCCCAGATCATGTGCCATACATGACCGAAGAATTTATTCTTCACAAAGGTAAAAGTGGTTTTATAACCGAAATTGACGGAATTACGCATAGGGTTATCAATGTAAAATATTCTCCCTCTTTGTTGCTTGTGGAAGGTATACTGCCAACGTTGTCACCTGAAGGTGAATTTGTTTGGGCATTTGGGCTTGTAACGGCAGAGAGTCAACAAAATACAATACCCATCACGGTCTTTTTTGAAAATATGGTAAGCGGAGAAAGCTATTTGCGTGTGGTAACATTGTCCAGAGTTAGCCCTGTCACACCACGTCCAAGAACTCCAACGTTTGCGATACGCGAGATAGACGGGATAACGGTTTTTGAAAATAGAAGTCTGTTTAACCTTTCATACCCGGAAAGAAATGCCTTTGTACAATACGGTTACAAATTACGAGATAAAGCCGTTCTTGTAGTAGATTTACGAGGAAATAATGGTGGCAGTGCCAGTTTACCTACTCGTTGGGTTGGGATGTACACGGGGCAGGCGCCACGGCATAACTCACTTTTTGTCACTCATAACTTGGCAAGCTCCCGAGTAGAAAGCGAATTAAGAAGTTTCTTCGAGCCGTTAGATATATCAATGCTTCGGGATCAAACAACTCATTGGGGTTGGGAAAATCGGATGAAACTTTGCCCTCGTTTTATGAAGGCTGAGAATTTAGATGAGCCTATACCAACATCAGTACCGAATACACCTGAACATATACCAATCTCAAACGAAAACCTTGTAATTATTTTGACAGACAAAAATGTTGCTTCTGCCGGGGAATTATTTGTCGGTTATTTGCGTCAACTAGAAAATGTGTTGGTGGTAGGAACAAATACGCAAGGAACATTTTTCACCGGTGCTGTTGGAAGGATAATGCTTCCTCACAGCAACCTTGCTGTAACGTTTGGTACAAGGCTATCTCTACGCCCCGACCTCTCCCAATTCGAAGGCGTAGGCTTCAAACCCGATCTGTGGGTTCCGCCGGGAGAAAGCTTAGAGCGTGTGTTGCGGTTCATCGAGAGGTACGGGCTTGCAAGGTAGCTTGGCGTTGCGCTCCTTGCGTTACACCATCGCACGGGATACAATAGGAAGGAGATTTAAAAGATGAAGCGCATTCAAACATTGAAACGAATACGCAACATAAGAGGTACAGACAAACACAAGCAGCTTGGCGCATTGTTCAGAGCAATATATACACGAGCATTTATCTGTTACGGCTTGATGTCATGCGTATTTTACTTCGTGATTATGCTGGTACTTCGCAAGCCCATAGTCCCCGACATATATCTGGCGCTTAATTTGATTGTTCCTGCGGTTCTGTGGTTTTTGATTGGTTTGGCAATAAATCGTTGGGCGCAAAAGGCGGGATCCAATCCCGTGCCTTGGTTCAAAATAGCAATTGCCATCGCCGTACTTATTTTGATTCATCAAGCCGTATCAGCAATCATTGTTCGTCATCCCGAAACAGTCATTCCCATTGTTGGCAACTGGCTGACTTTCAATGTATTTTTGGATAGCGAAGTGATGGGTATACCACGGCGTTCTATCTCTGCTTTCTGGTATTGGGCTCACTTGCCGTTAGCATTATTACTGGGCATTTTTCCCTACAGGGCTTTTTGTTTTGGCACTGCTCAATCCGATAAGCGATTACTTGCAGTTTTTTTAAGTTTATTTATAGCAGGAATTCTTAACGGAAAATTAATGGATGTTCTTTATGGAGGGAGGATCAGCTTCATCAGCGTAAGAAATTTTATCAACTTGGGTTTTCAGGATATTCACGACTATGTTTTTCTTTTTGTTATGTTACAATTGATTTTTTTTGAATTAAAAGAATCAGATACTACCCTCAAGGCGTACTTCAAATACGAAGCAAGCAACATAAAAGCACTTGTGCCTAAGATTCGTAAAAAAACTAAACGCATTAAGGAATAAAGTATAAATGTTAGAATCAGATTTTCTCATGAGATATGTCATGCGATTTATGGAGCAATTTACAGCAATATTGCTGGCTATTATTTTTGATAAAAAATCAGAAAATTACGACACGGCGTTAGAAAAAATCAACGAAGCGTATAAAGAACTACTGCATTTAAATCCGGATGAAATAAAATGTTTACCAACAAATGAAATTATAGAAAATAACACTCGTAACAATATCCTTGATATGGACAATATTGAAGTAATTGCCAACCTTCTGTTTCAGGAAGCGGATATTCTTGAAATGATAAACGGCTCAAGTTTATTGTCTGTTGACTATTATCAAAAATCAATAGAATTGTTTATTATGTTATTTAATACCAAAAATGATAAAAAGTTCTGCAAAAATATTGAAGAAGTAATACCTAAACTAGAGAAGTATAAAATAAAAAACGAAACAGAATATATGCTCTATGAATATTATTTGAAGATGGAAATGTATGGAAAATCAGAAGATGCCTTGTATCATTTATTGGAGAATGGCTTTCCCGGGATAGAAAATAAAATAAAAACATTCTACGGAAAATTGCTGGAAAAAGAAGATGATGTATTA
>WQWD01000313.1 GCA_009785545.1 Treponema sp.
AACAATCAAGATTCATTATTTGATATGACAATTTTGTTTGATACAGACGGTATCCCCGTTTCGGCATCGAGCCGAATTTTGGGGCATGAAGCCTTTGCCGATATACAATGGGAGCGTTATCCTTCGGTGCGGCAGGTTATCGTAAACAATTATTATTTTAATTTTCGTCCTGTAGAATTTCATTTGGCTCCCGTTTCGTTTATCGAACTTGGCGGTTCAAGAAATTTGAGAGGGCTTTCAGTACCTGTTTTTTCCGGCAGACTTTCGCCTGTTTCATTAAATGCGCTTATTTCATCGGCTTCCACGATAACTCGTCCGGGCGTTGATTTTGACGGCGCAATAGAAGTTTTTTATATGGAGCGGGGAATCCCCCTTAGAGCTGTTCAATTTTTAGCTGGCAATACGAGTCATGTTTCCATAACAGAGTTTGAAAGGGGAATGCCTGTAACTATGTATATTGATTTGGATTTAGATGGTAGAATGGAAACAGTCCGCCGTTTTCGCACTCTTTTGCCGGAGGAACTTTCCGGCGACTGGAGGTTTTTTGACTACCGAAGCCTTATCGTTTCTTCCGAAAGTGATTGGACAGGAGACGGTCGGCATAGGACAAAAGAAATGTATCTTCCGGATGGTTCAGTTGTTTTATATTTTGATATAGACGGATCTGGAAATTTTATCCGCATAGAATCAGGAAATTAATATGAAAAAAATAATTGTAGGTTTTTTAGTTTTATTTTTATTTACAGGCTGCAGAAGCATGGATAATGTCGATGGGCGGCCTCCTCGTACGACCAGTGAAATCAGGCTTGATGACATCTACAGGCATATTCAGGACAATCCAGTTTACGCTTTAAACTTGGTTTATATGTATAAAGAAATTTATTCCGCCCCTGATAATATTCAGGAAAGCTATGTCGAAGAATGGATTCAGATAGATCGATTCAGAGCTGAGGCAATCGAAAACCTTATTGCGCTTCAGGAAAAAGCAATCGAAGAAGAAAGATGGGAAGATGCGATCTCGTTTGGAAGATCTCTTGCGAGTGTCGGTGTTATAACCGATCATTCAGAGAGTGAAGCGGTTTTTGTTTTAGCTGACGCAAAAAAAAGATTAGCCGAGAATGATATACTTGGTGCATTTTTGTCAGCGGTAAGAGCGCATCATTTAAACCCGTTAGACCAACAAAGCGCTTTGCTTTTTCTTGAAAAGGCAGTAGAAGTCAGACAGCGCCGTGCCGCCGCTTTTTTCCATGACGCTCTTGTTTTTGCGGGAGGTTTTAATATTAATCCTGCGTTAGCCGAATACGCTCTTGGGCGTGATTCTGTTTCCGACATGGTTAGGGGTGTTGCCACAGTTATTGTTGACAGGGGATTCAGAGTCGAGAGGGGAATGGGTTTCCCGGACAGAGTTTTAGGTTCCGCTTTTTTTATTGATTCTTCAGGTTTGATGATTACAAACTATCATGTTATTTCCAGCGAAGTTGATCCAAGACATCGAGGCGTTTCCCGTGTCTTTATCCGCATGGGTGATGCTTCAAGTCCGAGAATTCCTGCCCGTGTTATCGGCTGGGATAAAACTTTGGATCTTGCCGTAATCAGAGCGGAGGTAAGGCCGGATTATGTTTTTTCAGTTGTTGATCGGGTAATTCCCCGCATTGGAGATACGGTTATTGCGATTGGTTCTCCCATCGGGCTTGAACAAACTGTTACCTCAGGAATTGTTTCAGCGCTTGGCAGACGTTTTTTGCAAATTGGAAATGTATATCAAATTGACGCATCTGTGAATCAAGGTAATTCAGGCGGCCCTGTAATCGATAGTGAAGGGCGGCTTGTCGGTGTCGTTTTTGCCGGTATACCTCAATTTCAGGGGCTTAATTTTGCAGTTCCTGCCGATATGCTAGCTGCGGCTCTGCCTGCAATGTTGAGAGGCGGAAGAGCGCCTCGCCCATGGCTTGGTCTTGTGTTATGCGAAACATTTTCAGGTACTGAAATAATTTACACAGCTCCGAATACACCGGCTTTTCGGCATCGTGTCAATGAACGTACACATATCAAGTCAATAAACGGCAATACAGTTACAGCGCCTCAAGGCGGAATTATTCCGATTTGGCAAAGAGAATTGTTCACGCTTAATCCCAATGAACTTGTTTCACTTGAAACAATTAATAATGAAGGTATCGTACAAAGGCACGTTATGATGTCAGTTGCACGCCCCGATGTTCCCATGCTGGAAGCTTCAAGAATTGACAGACGTGAGCGTTTAACAGCTCCTCTGTTTGGGATGTTCCTTGTTCCGCTGCAAAGTAATCTTTTTGTTACGAATTTTCGGGTAGACGGAGTAGTACGAGGCTCTATCGCCGATGAAGTCGGCATTTCCGAAAATGATCGTTTGTCGATTTCACGTTTTCGTATATTGGAAGAACAAGGTTTTGCTTTGCTTGAAATCTCCATAAGCAAAAGACGAATGGGTTTTCTGGAAACCAATATGCAGCTTCCCGCATGGCTGGATTCACCAGACACGCTTTAGTAAAAACTAAAAATGAGCAGCGAGAAATGAAAATTCATTCGGGCAAGGGCGATTTTGGTGAAACCTCCAATCTTGGCGGATTAGACTTTTCTAAAAATGATGCGGTTATCCATTTTCTTGGCACGTTAGACGAACTTAATTCGCATTTGGGATTAGTCAAAGCTTTGCTCGCTGACGAATCTGCCAGCAATTTTGTCGAAAAGATTCAAATGAATCTGGTTAAAATAATGTCGTATGTTTCTTTTCTTCCCAAATCAAATGAAAAGTATTTAATCACAGATGATGATATATTTGTTTTGGAAAATGAAATTGATTGTTGTTCTGAACGTTTTGAAGAAATAAAAGATTTTATTTTACCGGGGAAAACCGTTACAGAAGCGCAAATTCAAATTGCAAGGACTGTATCAAGACGGGCGGAACGATTGTTTTTTGCTGTAAACGAATCAAACAAACATAATTTGTTGTTATGCCAAAAGATAGGTGTGTACCTGAACAGGTTGTCGGATTATCTTTTTGTTTTGGGTGTTTAATTTATAATCCTTTAATTTTACTTATTGTACAAGGAATTGAATAATTCCTTGTACAATAAGTATTTACAATCGGAAATAGTCAATTAATAAAATTAATTGACTATAATTCCCCAATCAATGTGTCAATTTCAACAGGGATTGTTTTAGCCTTCACCGTTCGTTCCATTGCATTGGCAAGAGA
>WQWD01000314.1 GCA_009785545.1 Treponema sp.
TGATAAATAGCATTCAAGACCATTGTGCGGGTTTTTCTGATAAAACTGCCCGCCGAGTTTACCGTTCACGGTGGGGATTTTCGATACATCACAAGAAAAGATAATGTGCCAGCCCGTGCCGCTTGGACTGCGTTCTGTGTATGTATCCATGAGGTTTATAACGGATTCAGCCTGCCTGTCAAGCTCGGCGTCGCCAGTTTTGTTGTCGATGTCGATGCCGCATATGCCGTCGGCGAACATAAAACCCACGCCCTCATAATCCGCCGATTTGCCATGCGCGGAGTTAAAGTCCGCCCACGTATCGGGATTATCTGATTTCGCATAGCCGCCCGTCATAGGATTAAAAGGCGGCTTAGTCGGCTTGCCTCCGCGTTCTTCGTATTTCCAGTTTATCCATATTTTTTTATTTTTCAAATCATTTATATACATGGCAATCCTTTCTTTTTTAGGTCGTCAAATTCGCTTCTTTACGTTCAAAATTTCACTCTTGATTTTATCTCTCTTTTGTGTTATAATGGTTGTATGAAATCTCTTTTCGCATAATCATTATAACATGAAATCTCTTTTCGTGTCAAGTGTTTTTCGGAAAAAATTAGAAAAATAGAGTAACCTCAAAAACTAACCAGCCATAATATGGTTAAAAAAGCTATCAAGGATTTGATGGGAAACAGCAATCCAAGCGTCAAGATGAATGATGAATATTGATTGCGTCGATAGTAGCGTGAAAAGCCATGCGTTTTTTTCCGCGAGAGTGAGAGTGTTGTAGGCAATAGTGATTCAAGATACGATTGTTGACCCGCTCGGCAGCAGTGCGCTGCTTGAAGAGATTTTTCCAAGTAAGAGAAGCGCGAGTAATGGTAGTAAAAAGGGGCAAATCCCATTGTGGTTTAGTGTATATAACTCTGCCGTAATTGGCAGGGGAACAGTTAATGCAAGCAGGCGGCGATTTTTTACGAGCTTTGTTAGGACAACGCCATTTGATACGGCAACGGTCTTTGCCGCAAAAGCCCCAATTAGCCATCTTGTTTCCAGCCGGACAGAGTGGTACGCCGTTAGTATCAAGCGATAAATGTTTAGGATATTTGTTGTTAGCTTTGTTTCTGTCGTTAAGAGCGATGACAGCATTGATGTTCCAGTATCGCAGCAACTCGTATGTTGAGTAGTTATCGCTTGCGGAATCAGAGATGAAAGATTTGATTTCGAGATTAGGGTGTAGGTCACGAAACTCCGCGAGAGAAACGACGGCAGCAACGCTGTCGTGCCGCCGCGCTTCGACGAAACGCAGATAGAGCGGCAAGTCAAGTTTAAGATTTTTATTGTAGCATGAGATAAAATATCCCGTGTAACCGTAGAAATAGTGTGCATTATGGCTGTCCCAGCCCCAAGTAGTGTTGGGTTCGGAAAACCTGCGGGGGCAGGAGCATATGAAGCGATATTCGGCATCTTTTCTCCGAACCCGCAGATGGTGCGTAAAACTGTATTATGAGCCAGTTTCTCCACCCAGTTGTCGGGGTAATATTTCAGGCTTGACATCAGGACAAACGGCCGGAATATTTCCGGCTGATGCTCTGCTTTTCTGCCTGTATGTGAGTACAGCGGCGATATGATGGGCTTCAGGCAGTCGAGGTCAAGAAGATACAGTTTCGATATTTCCTCTTTGTATTCTCGTATTGATTGCGGTGTTATCTTGGCTATTTGGGACAATTTTTCAATGACATTTTCTTGATAGTCTTTATGAGGTAACCAGTTGCCTAACATTTATTTTCATTCCTTTTCATAGATTCGCAGATTTGACTGCTTTCTATATTTCGGTAGAAATCAATGTTTCGGTAGCTTATCAAAATTAAAAATTCCTCAAAACTTGGGGGTGACGCTTGAACACAGCGCACTTTTTTCAAGGTATTGCGCGCTCTTTGAGTTTTCGAGGTTGTTATAGTCGATTGAAATAATAATGGTTGACAAAAAAGAGATAGTGTGTTAAAATATAGCTATGGCATATAGTGAAGATTTTAGGAAAGCAGCAATAGAATATATAGACAAAGGTCACAGCGAGAAAGAATTGGTTGAGGCGTTTGGGATATATGGGTCAAGGGTAAGAGAATGGAGAAAGCTGCTGCAAAAAACTGGCTCATTGGAGCCCCAATATAAGGAAACGCGAAAGAGCAAGATAGACATGAAAGAATTGGCAGCGGCGCTCGAAAGGAAGCCAGACGCAACGCTTGAGGAACTCGCGAAACCATTTGGGGTGACAGAATCAGCGGTGCATTACGCAATGGAAAGGTTGAAAGTCACGGTAAAAAAAACAGTTCACGTATGAAGAGCAGTGTCCGCACAAAGTGATGGGGTACTTGGTCGTGTTGTTGAAAATGATAATGATTTTCAGGGTGAAAAACTTTGTATTTGTTGATGAGAGCGGATTAAATCGTGAGCAGCGGCGTCTATACGCACGCGCCAAGAGGGGTGTGAAGGTTTACGAGAAAAAGCGTGGCAAGCGCACCAAGAAAATCAATATCATAGCGGGTCTTTTGCACGGTTTTTCCGGCAAGGAATACCTTGCAGTACGCAATTAGGAACATTCAACGACATCGGTGTTTTTCGAGGAGTGGTTTGAGTGGGAGTTGTTGGCAGTAGTCCCTGAAAACTGAGTAATAATCATGGATAACGCCTCATTTCACCGCAAATACAGGTTGGTTGAGATAGCCACGCAATACGATGTGCTGGTTTTGTTTTTGCCGCCATATTCCCCGCAATTCAACCCCATTGAACAGTCATGGGCTAATTTCAAGAGATGGCTGAAGTACAACTTCACTCGTTTTCCCGTCATTGATTTCGCTACCGAATACTATTTCAATGAACGACCATTGTTAATTTAATCGACTATATATAAATGGGGGGGGGCTTTATGGCTACTTTGGGAGAAAGATTGAAACAATTAAGAATAGAAAATAATTTGAGGCAAAAAGATTTATCTAATGAATTTAACGTTACTGAAAGAATGATTCAATATTATGAGGCAAACAAAAGTGAACCGAGCCTAAAAGTAATAAAATTCGCGTGCGAGCGGTTCAACGTATCAGCGGATTATTTTTTAGGCTTGTCAGATGAGCGAACTATAATTAAACAACTTGACAAGCGGCTGTATAAATGATAAAATAAAGTTATGAGTTATGATAAAAAAATACGGGAACAGGCGTTAAAATACCGAGGAACGCACACGCAGAAAGAAACATCA
>WQWD01000315.1 GCA_009785545.1 Treponema sp.
CCCGAGCCGGGAACAAATGAGCCTACCCCTCTTTCTACATGGGTAGGGGAAGGGCCTCAAGGCGAAATTGTTATTTCCTTTATGCCTGAAAATAGGGTTATCTGGTATTTTGCTCACGACAACTCTAGGCAGGATTGGGGATATACTTTTGATACCAATACAAATACAGGAACTATTATCACCGGGATTCCTTGGAATCCGGCTCCGGACGGGTTTACCAAAACTGGTAATGCATTAACCATTCTTCATTTTGGGGGACATTCTGATGAATATGGGGTAACTCGTACCTTTACCCGTCTGCCGTAGGAAATCTCTTTGCGTTCGAGGTTCCTCAAATTTCTCTTTCCATTAATGATGGTTATATTTCTCTGTTATGTGAATACGCAAGTATCAGCCGATGATGGCGAGGAAAGTGATTTTGAAGACTGGGTAATCATGGAAGGCCTTGAGCTGGTCATCGAAGCTGAGGCTCCCCGTCAAGATGTAAATCCGGCAGTCCCTGAGAGATCGGCGCTTGGAGCACGGGCAAACATTGTTTCAGGAGAACAAATCCAACAGCAAGGGTCGCTTGATTTTTCTGATACATTGAGAAATGTACCCGGAGTCATTGTTGGTCAAAGGAATATTGCCGGAACCACAACAGGATCAAGTCTCTATGTGCGCGGGCGAGGTTATTCACATCCATCTACAGAAATCACTGTGCATTTTGACGGTGTTCCCCGTCACGGTTTTATTTTTGGTCAGTCAATGGCGGATGGTATTCCTGTAAACGTGATCAATCATGTCGAAGTACGCAAGTCGCCTCAGCCTTCGGAATTTGGCGCAGGTTATGCTTTGATTAATATCGAACCTCGTTACATGGATGAATATGGATGGATAACAGAAGGCGGTTTTTCTGCGGGAAGTTTTTCAACGTTTTCGCAAAACGCCGCTTTTGGATTGCGTTCAGGGCGTTTTGATATTTTTGCCGCCCAAAGTTGGGTTTCAACTAACGGCCATGTGGTTCATTCTGGAGCCAGGCAGCAAAGTTATTATATCAATACAGGATTGCTGCTTAACGCTAATTGGGAACTGCGATTTTTGGCAAACTATGCGGCGGGTTTTACCGAACAAGCACCTTACACGGGTCAAAGCTGGGATGACATTTTAAGCTCGTATCGGACAAACAGTTTTTTTTCTACAATTACGCTGAGAAATGAATATGCCAACGCCGCAGGTTTTCTTCGATTGTATTACACCAACACGCAATTTCAATGGCTTGACGAAGACGATGAAATACCGGGAGACTGGTCGCTTCAATCTTTGCAGGCTTTTGGAGCAAGAGCCAGAGAAGAGTTTTCGATTTTTGACAGAGGTTTAATTGCAGTCGGAATGGACTTGGACTGGAAACTCATGGTTAACGAAGATCACAATCCCCATCGTCAAACTATAATAACAACATTCCCTGCCATGATTCTTTACAGTCCCTTCTTTGGCGCATCATGGATGTTCGGCAGTGAAGAAGGGTTTCGCATAATGCCGTCGGCAGGAATTCGTGGATTTCTTCACAGTGTATGGGCTAACCAGCTTTCATGGCAGGGCGGGCTTGCGATTGGCTGGAGAAATCTTGATTTGAATTTCAATTACTCCAGAGGATTGATCTTCCCGGCTCCGGCAGTCATTTTGGGACTGCTCAATTTTAATTTGTTTAACACAACTGATTTAAGCCGCATAGAACCAGAAACAATCGATCATTTTGAAGCTGGAATAACTCTTACAAATCAATCGGGAAGCCGTTTTTCATTTTCGCTTGACGCTTCGTATTTTTACAATATTGGCAGAAATAGAATAATTCTTGTTTCTCAAGTTCCCGGCAACGCATCGGCAGTTTCATCATTTGCGTTACAGGGCTTGGAATTGGCAGGGTCTTTTGGGTTTTCTCCTGCCAGACTATTGGCGGACACTATCGAGATTTTTGCGGGAGGCACTTGGTATACCGATTTGACTGCCGTAGACGAAGATGGAAATGTTGCGAGAAAAATGCCGTTTACTCCGCTCTTTAGCTTGTCCGCCGGGTTTCGTTGGGTATTTTTTGAAAACTTTAGTTTGTCGGGAGACTTAAAATATCTTCACGAATTCTACAGCGGCGGACTTGGGCTGTCACCGTCATTTACCGAACCGCTTGCAGAAAACAGGCTTAATGACATTTTTCTTTTGAATCTGCGTGCAGGTTTCAGGTTTGAAAATACAAATTGGCGGCTCATGGACTCTGAATTGTTTGTCTCGGTTAACAATGTTTTGAATGTTCGATACGAATACTACGCAGGTTTCGTCATGCCGGGAATTACATTCATGATTGGTTTTAATTTTAGGTTTAGGTGATTACCTCATAATACGATTAAAACGCTCTTGTCTTGCAGAACTGGTATCAACAATAGGTCGTCGTGCCGGCTGTCTTTCTAAATTGGCAATACGCTGTGAAGGCGAAGGGTGGGTGGTATTTAGATTGCCTATTTGATCTCCCTGAAACCGATCAAGTATTCTAAGCAATTCGATAAGACTCCCTGCATTATATCCGGCAGATACAAGTAATGTAACAGCTTTTACATCCGCTTCAAATTCCTGCAACTGGGAATAACCTCTGTTAAACAGTGTTTCAGCAACTGCACTTACAGATTCTGTAAAAACCTGATGAGGTGTTTGACTTGCGATATTTTCAAAGATTCTGTCACGTTCTTGAACAAGCTGCCGAACAATACGAGCATTCATAATATCCGCAGTTCCATGTTGAAGCTGAATATGCGCAAGTTCATGAGCGATAATAGCTGCAAGCATATCTTCAGATGAAGCCAGTTCAATAAGACCTCTGGTGATGAATATATGTCCTCCGGGTGTTGAGAATGCATTGATTTCAGGAGTATCTAAAATGCTCACAAAATAACCGTTATACCAATTAGGTGAGGGAGAATTTATAACTAATGCCTTGCAGATAAGATTTAAATAATTGGTTAAAGCAGGATTTCCTGTATAAAGCGGATAACGGGAAAGTATGTGTGCAGCAACTGTCCGCCCTAAATAATAGCTGTCACGCTTTGTAAATTCTTCCTGAGAGCTTTCTATTGTCCTGTCCAGACGAGAAAAAGCATCCCCAAAATTAAAAATTTGCGCTGTTACGCTGCTTATTGATACTGTTAAAAATAAATAAACAAATAATAATTTCAAAGTATTCAACC
>WQWD01000316.1 GCA_009785545.1 Treponema sp.
GCGCGGCGTGCGCAGTTTATGACTTCGGCACGGCTTAAATTAATTTGTTTTGAAGTTACAGGGCATTGAGCTTTTTCGAGTTTTGCTTTTAACTCGTTATATGGAATTATCTGTTCCAGCACTTTTTCACGTAACGTTTTCCATGTATCATGTACGCCTTCTGTTATTGTTTTAAGGGTTTTTTCGTCCGGAAATTTTTCTGCAGCAGTTATTATAACGCTTTCAAGTGCGGGGCTTTTATCAAAAGCCAATTTTATTTCGTTGATTCGCTGATCGAATGAAGGGCGGCGAAAACTGGCAAAGTTGCCGGCAGCTTTGCCAGCAGCTTTGGATGGCGGTGAATTGGGATCTGCAAAAAGAGTCTCAAGAAAATCCGTACATACCAAAGTTCCAATAGCGACTTTATGTCCGTGAGTAACCGGATTTCCGTTCATGGATAAGTTTTCCATTTCCCAAATATGCGCAAAAAGATGTTCGGCTCCGGAAACAGGGCGGGAGCTGCGGGTATACTGCATGGCAAAACCCGTTATGGACAAGGCTTCAAAAAGTGCCTCCAGCGAATCCTGATCGCCGTACACAGCGTTCAAGGATCGATCAAGATAATAACATAAACCATGTTGAACCATCGCCCATGCCTTTGGGTTTATGGAATCAGCGCCTTTCGCCCCAAAGGCGGACACATGATCAGAAATGATCCAGTCAGCACCGGCGATTATTTTCCCTGCAAGATCTCCGAAGCCCGACGAAGTAAGCCAAACAGGAGCATCAGCCATTATGTTTGTGTCGGCGGCAATGGCGAGCGGCGCTTCGCACGGCAGCGTTTGTTTAAAACCATCTTTGAGAATTGCCGAACCAAATGAAGTATATCCATCCACCGAAGCTGCGGTTGGAATGCAAACATATGGAAGCTTGGTTTCTGAGGCTGCCTGTTTTACAAGATCGTTAATTGTCCCTGAGCCAATTGAGACCGGTATTAACTGTTGAGAAGAATCTGCGCATTTTTCGTTTAACGTGCTGACTAAAGTTTCTACATGGCAATAATCAGCGTGAAGGCGGGGTTCTCCCGCAAAGACATATTTTCCTTTAATCTTGATTTTTTGCGATAAAAGTATTTCTTCTAACTTGTTTCCTGCCGCATTCATTGTATTTGTATCTGCGATTAGGAAAACTTGATTGGAGTTAAAATGGTTTTTTAACAGCTCTGGTACTTTTTGATATACGCCGTTTCCGCTGAGAAGCTCTTTTGTTCCGCCGGAAATGGCGATACATTCCTGAAATTCGATAGTTGGCAATTTTATTCTCATACTTCAATATACTTTAAAATAGATACTTTATAAAATATACCATGTTATGGGGAAATGGCAGCTTAAGAGGCACTTTAGAAATAATCAAAATTTGGGCGTAGCTTCCCATTTAACCTAATTTGAAATATAATACAGATTCAAGGTGACTTCTGAGAAAAAAATATTGAGAAATAAATATACAGAAAAATGAGATCTAACGAGGAAATATACGATGACTGGCTTTTATTTGTATAATAATCATGTTGTTGCCATTTATGCACCGTTTCTTGTAATTGCTGCGTTTGTTTTTTTTGCTAGGCTGATTATGTACTTAAAGAAACGTGACAGCATAATGCCGACCATAATGGGCTTTTGTATTATGGGGTGGCTTGGGTGCGAAATGGCTGTATTTGTATTGGAAAATGCTGATACAAATATGTTTGTTTGGAATGCTTTGTTGGTATTTCCCGCTTTTTTGTTCCCTACACAATTTTTATTCGTATACGGTTTTTATCACGATGTAAAAAAAATACCTATCCACATAAAATGCTTGTTGTTTGTCATTCCGATAATAAGTGCCGTTATCATGCTTACGCCGCTCTATCCTTTAGCACGAACAGCGGAGATAGTTACACTCTCTTTCCTAAGCGCAACCTTATATCCACATGGAACACATGGTTTTGGGTGCAAGCCGGGTATGCATACTTGCTGGGTTTGGTTACTACTTTGATTATCCTAAAAGAACATATGCGCAGACCAAAATTTTACAGGCTTTCATCATCATTGATGGTAGCCGCAATTCTTATTACGTTTTTTACATCGGCTATCGTGCTTTTGCGATTCAATCCAACGAATTTGGATCCAACTACCATTGCGGTCAGCGTGGCGATACTCTTTTATCATCTCGCATTATCTAACGCAAACCACAACTTTTACGCACGTTATGCAAAAGGGCAAGCATTTGACCACCAAAAGGAAATGGCGATTATATTAGGAAATCAGGGCAATGTGGTTGATTTTAACTTTAATGCCGACCGTTGGTTTTCCTCTGTTGGTATTGAGCTTACGAAAAATACTTATGAAAACATTATGACTACCCTAACAGAAAAAGGGGTGCTGATTAGCGAGCCTTTGGAAAAAGAAAACGGCAGGGATATTTTCTTTACAGACAATGGGTTGCCCGTAGTGCTGAACATACTTTTTCACGACCTTATTGACAAGAAAAAGCGTAAACATGGGTCTATTGTGACATTTAGAGATGTTACCCACAACAGGGAATTAATTGAGAAATTGGAGAAAGTCGCAAATATGGACGCTCTTTGCGGGCTTCCAAATCGCACTGCGTATGAAGGAGCAAAAGCAAGATTTAGCGGTGAAGAACATCTGCCTTTGAGCGTTGTCTCGTGTGATGTCAATGGGCTAAAGGCGGTAAACGATACGCTGGGGCACAAGTATGGCGATCTGCTCATAAAAATTGCCTCTGAAGTCTTGAAGGAAACCTGCCCTTCACAAAGCTTTGTTGCCAGAATAGGAGGTGATGAGTTTATCTTTTTCTTGTCCCGCCACGATTCACAAAAAGCTGATGCCTTTATAAAACAGGTTAAAAACGCCCTAACACAACGCAAAAGTGAATACTTTGTGATTTCTGCGGCACTGGGCACTGCAACAAGGCATACCTTACAAGAAGATTTGGATAATATAATTGATTTGGCAGACAGTCAAATGTATGTGGACAAAAAGCGCATGAAGTTAGAGAAACTTTAGGAGCCTGTCCGAAAGTGGACGTGTTGACAAAGTAAGTAATATTAAAGGAAAAGGTGTTATAATATCCCCGGAGGTAAAGCCAATGATGGGACGAAAAAGCAAACAGCTTTGCATGGTCATGATAGACATGGAAGA
>WQWD01000317.1 GCA_009785545.1 Treponema sp.
TGGAAAGAATTAATTGTCTAATAATCAACTGAAGTTGTTCCTGCCTGCAACCATTTTAGATTAGAGGTGTCTAAAAACATAAAAACAAAAATACCTCAAAGGAAATTTTAATGGAAAAAGATATTCAACAAGATGTAGCGCAAAATGTACTGCGCTATGAAATAAAAAATGCGCTGATTCACGGAATAGGAATTATTTTTTGTATAGCGACTATTCCGATTCTCTCTGCTATAGGAGCCAGAACTGGTAATGTTGTCGGCATTGTAGGGGCGACAATCTATTCGTTTAGCTTTTTAATGATATTCATTTTTTCTACGCTTTATCATAGCACTCAAAATTCGTACGCAAAAGAAATATTACGCACATGGGATCATATAGCGATTTATTTTATGATAGCCGGTACTTATACGCCCTTTTTGCTTATTTATATGTTAAACCCGTTTGGCATAACTTTACTTTCAATTCAGTGGTCTTTGGTAGTGCTTGGTATTATTTTTATAATATATTTTAAAAATCGGGCAATTTTAAGCGTTATAGTTTATGTTGCCATGGGCTGGCTTTTGTTGGTTGGAGGAAGAACGTTTTTTGTTGAATTACCGCCTTCGGTTCTTATCATGTTGATAATAGGCGGCGGACTTTATACGTTGGGTTGTATATTCTATCTGAATAAAAAGATTCCTTATAATCATGCTATTTGGCATTTATTTGTGTTGTTCGCCGCTGTCTGCCATTATGTAGCGGTGTTGCTTTCGGTTATTTTGTCGGGAAGATATGTAGTCGTGTAACTGCGTGACTACGTGACGGCGTAATTGCGCAAGGTCTTGTGCTCCTTGCGCAGTTCATTTATATCTGTTCAAAGTCATCTACCCCATGTTTGCAAAGTGGACAGATAAACCCATCCGGCAGAGAATCGCCTTCGTACTCATATCCGCAGATTTTGCAAATAAATCTTTTTTTGCTGGATTGTGCCGGAGACTGCCGTGGCTTAACCTTTGGTTTAATATTATTATGATAAAATTGATAGGTTAGACTCGGCTCGTCGGAAAGTGTAAAGGCCTGAGTAACTTCCGCAATAAACAGCGAATAAGATTCGTAGTCAAGAACTTCTGTTACCTTTGCGGAAATTACAGCGTTGGTATATTTTGAAATATAAAAAATGTTATTTGACGAACGATCACAATTATTGTAGTTCACGAATTTGTCAATGTCTTTTCCGCTTTGAAAACCAAAATGTTCAAAAACATGAAAAGGCACATCCTCGCTTAATACGGAAACATTAAATTCTTTTGTTTTAATTATCATGTTGTGAGTAAAATTGGCTTTATTTATTGCAATTGATATTCTTATTGGCGATGAAGTTATTTGCGTAACGGTATTGATAATAAAGCCGTTGTCTTTTGGCTTGCCGTTTATGTCTGTATCTCTTGCTGTTAAAACAAACAACCCGTAAGAAAGTTTTAATAACGCCGAAGGGTCGATTTTTGCAGTCTCTTTTGCTTCTGTTAAACTTGCCGTTTGTCCTTTTAACGCAGACTGCGGAAAATCGGCTGCGATTGCTTCTGCCATTTTTTCGATTTCTGGCAGTTGTGCCGCCTTCAGACTGGATTTTATGCTGATTGTATTTTCCAAAATTTTGATATTTTTGCACTTTTCCAGTTTTTTGCGAATTAAAGAGCCGCTTTCCGCAGCCCATGATCCGTTTTCAATTATTGCGATAGTGCGGTTTTGAATATTATGGCTGACAAGATCGTTTATTAACGCTTCCATTGTTACAAAAATTCCTGCATTGTAAGTTGCTGACGCAAATACCAAATGACTCCATTTGAATGCAGATGATATAATTTCTGAAGCGGGAGTCACGGAAACATCAAACATAACCGTTTTTATTCCTTTGTCACGCAGCCGGCAGGTTAGTATTTCTGCTGCGTTTTCTGTATTCCCGTAAATAGAGGCATAGGCGATCATTACCCCATGCTCTTCAGGTTCGTATTTACTCCATAATGTGTACTTTGAAATAATTTGATTTAAGTTTTTCCTCCACACAAAACCATGAAGCGGACATATCATGTTGATTTCTAAAGCTGACGCTTTATTTAACAATGCTTCAACCTGCACTCCGTATTTTCCCACGATATTGGAGTAATAACGCCTTGTTTCGTCAATATAATCTTTTGCAAAATCCACTTCATCGGCAAAGATTGCGCCGTTTAATGCGCCGAAATTTCCAAACGCATCAGCGGAAAAAAGTATTTTGTCTGTTGAATCATAAGTTACCATTACTTCAGGCCAATGTACCATTGGAGCCATAACAAAATGGAGGTTATGTTTCCCGGTGTTTAATGTAACACTTTCATCTACAATATGAAAACGCTCTGACATCCCCGGTTTTTCAATATCGATGTCGAAAAATTGCTGGCTAAAAGCTAATGTTTTAGCATTGCACACAACAGTTAGTTCCGGGAATTTTTTTATTAGTTCTAAAAATGCGGCAGAATGATCCGGTTCAAAATGCTGAACAACAAAATAATCCAGCTTTCGGTTTCCCAGAACCTCATCAATATTTTCGAAAAATCTTTTTTGTACGGCTTTATCGACAGTATCAAACAATACGGTTTTTTCATCGATTAACAAATAAGAATTATATGACACTCCGTAAGGGACAGAATAAACGCCCTCGAACATGGCAAGACGCCTGTCATTTGCGCCAACCCAGAATAAATCATCAGTAATTTTTTTTATGCAATACATGGGTGCATTTTATTATATAAAAAATAAAAAAACAATGCACGCAAAGGGGCTGCGGGCGGCGGTGTCTGTCAGGGAAAAACTCCGGCGAAGAGTCCGCATAGGAGCCTTCTTCGAAGTCTCCTATGCGGGGAGTCTTAGTGTTCTGTCTTATTCGGTTAGCGGAATGGCAAAGTGCGTTAATTCTTTATGTAATAAAGAATTAACTTAACGTGACATTGTGGCATTTGAATAAGACAGAACACTAGAGATGTTTTTCCTGCCAGCCTCCGCCGCCCGCAGCCCCTTTGCGTACTTTGTAGACAGTGTTTTTTTGTTCCAATTATGTTGTGTGTTTGCAATTATGCTTGACTATTTCTACAATGAGGCTGTATAATCTTATTATATGGTTAGAAAACAGCAGTTTGCCAGACAAAGATTAA
>WQWD01000318.1 GCA_009785545.1 Treponema sp.
TCTTGTAATGGCATTAGACACTTCAAAAGATATGATATTTGGGCAAACTATTTTTGAATTTTGAGTTAGAGCAATAACTAATTTTCCCTCGGGCTCACCAGCAATTACAGAAATAATTGCACTGGTATCTAACACAATCTCCATGTACTGATATTATTGTATAATGAAATAATGTTCAAGCATATGAGCCTGGCGCGAGGTGATTGCGGGCTTGTTTTTCAGGGGTTGTTGTTTTATGATCGTTTTTAGGAGACAAATATGATCAAAAAAGCGTTCATGTTCATGGATGAAAATTTTTTATTGGAAAGCGAGACTGCTCAAAGTTTATACAAGGCGGTAAAAGATGAGCCGATTTATGATTATCACTGCCATCTGATTCCTTCGCAAATAGCCGAAAATAAAACCCTGCCCGATCTTGCAGACGCATGGCTTGCCGGAGATCATTATAAATGGCGAATGATGCGCACTATGGGTATAAAAGAAAAATACATAACAGGTGATGCTCCCAATTATGAAAAATATTTAATGTGGGCTCGCACTGTCGAAAATTTAATCGGAAATCCGCTGTACCACTGGACTCATCTTGAACTTCAGCGTTACTTTGACATTCATCAGCCGCTTACGGAAAAAACAGCGCCGGTAATTTGGGAAAAAGCAAATACTCTTTTGCAAACTCCGGAATTATCCGTTAAAGGTATTTTTAAAAAATTAAATGTATACGCAGTAGGAACAACTGATGACCCTGTTGATTCTCTTGAACATCACAAAGCGATTGCACAAGGAACAGCACCCATCGGAAAAACCGAAACAAAAGTAATGCCGTCTTTTCGCCCCGATAAAGCGCTGAGCATAAATCAGGCAGGTTTTCAGGACTATATCGCAACTCTTGAAAAAATAAGCGGAATTACGATTAAAACATCAGATGACGTGCTTTCCGCTTTGGAAAATCGCCTTGAATATTTTGTCAGTTTGGGATGCCGTGCCTCGGATCACGCCCTTGAGAATACGCCTTTTTCTGTTGCACCTAACGATCAAATCGACAAAATATTCAAAAACGCTATGACAGGAAAACCTGTGTCTGAGGCAGACGCTGAAATATATAAAACAAAAATACTTACAGAGCTGGCAAAGCTTTACGCCAAACACGATATGATAATGCAGCTTCATTTATCGCCAATTCGTAATATAAATCCAAAAATCTTTTCCAAAGTGGGGCCAGACACCGGCATTGACGCTGTTCATGATCCTCAGCAGAGCAAAAACCTGGCAGGTTTTTTGGGAATGATAGAAAAAGATTCGTCTCTGCCTAAAACAATTCTTTATACTCTTAACCCAAAAGATTATTACCCGCTCGCTACAATTATGGGTGCGTTTCAGGGAGAAGGCGATCCGGGGAAAATTCAGTTAGGATCAGCATGGTGGTTTTGCGATCACAGAGACGGCATGGAAGAACAAATGCGTATTCTCGCAAGTGTAGGTATGCTTCCCGCTTTTGTTGGTATGCTTACGGATTCAAGAAGCTTTCTCTCCTATCCGCGCCACGAGTATTTCCGCCGCATTATGTGCAACCTGATCGGGCGCTGGGTCGAAAACGGCGAGTATCCCCACGATATGGAAAAACTGGAAAAAATCGCAAGGGATATTTCGTTTGGGAATGTTAAGCGGTACTTCGGCTAACGCCGAATTAATTTTAATATATACTTGTATTTTTCAGTGGTATTTTTTTCCGTTATGTGATATACTAAAAGTAGATAGTGCCCGCCCGCAAAGGCGGTTAGTTTCCGAACAACTCTATTAAACTGAAGGAGTCTTTTTATGAAAGAAAATGAATGTTTATTGACTTTGAGTCCGCTCAAAAAGTATTCAGCTCCAAAATACCCTGCTTACATTAATGCCCAAAATAACCCGGATTTGTTAAAAAAATTACCTTCCAGATGGTTAAAAAATACCAAGGTTCTCACTTGTTTGGGGCTTATGGGGGCATTTACCTTGACAGGCTGTCCTCCGTTCGACTGGGGCAGCCCTATATGGGGGGGCAACTCTACTTGTTCAAATTGCGGGTTTCCGCACATGGGAGGCTCCGGAGGTGCTCCTATATACATCGTATATTTAACCGAACAGGACGCTTTAAATGTTATGCGTGAAAAAGGAGAATCTAAGGGGCTTGACTTTAGTGCTACGCCGCCAGATTATTCGGTAGATATAGATTGGGGCGGACAAAATGTTAATTTTGGAATTGATTTATTTGACGAAAATAAAAACCTCGGGCTTTCATTTGTTAATTTGAGAGAAAGCGGCTGGAATTGGTGTTATGACTCAAACCAACATATGGCTTCACAAGTGAAAGAAGGATTTGCGGAAATCGATATGGATAACGGCATTGAAGTCGGTGTTATGCACAATCCCCAGCGGCATATTGGTTTAGACGAACCTAATGAAGCAGAAAGAAAGGCTGCCGAAGAAATACTAAGAGAGCAGCTCGCACTTCAAGTGCGGAATTTCCTGCTGGAACAGGGAATAATCCAATAGGCTGAAAATGCACTTAACATTGCACCTAACAAATAAATGCAACCTAAATTGCAAATACTGTTTTGTACCGCACGGCAGTGAATCGATGACAAGAGAAACCGCTTTTGCCGCAGTAGATTTCAGCATAGAGAAAGGCAAGCCATCGGGGCTGCTTTTCTACGGCGGAGAGCCGCTGCTCGAAAAAGAACTGATTTACGACATCGTGGATTATTCAAAGAAAATAAACGCCAAAACAGGGCATATATTTCATTACAAAATGACAACTAACGGAACTCTTCTTGACGAAGAATTTCTTAAATTTTCCAATGACATAAATATGACGATTGGCCTTTCCCATGACGGATATGCACAAAACGACTGCCGTCTTACCAATAATGGAAACGCCACATTTGATCTCCTTGAAGAAAAAATTCCGCTTTTACTGAAATATCATCCGTATTCAGCCGCCTTATGCGTCATGGATCCAACTACTGTGCATAATGCTTCATCAACTGTTCAATTTCTTTTTGATAAAGGTTTTCGCTATATTTCGCTTAACCTTAACTATTCAAAAACAGCCTCATGGACAAAAAAACATTTGGCTGTTCTTGAGGAAGAATACAAAAA
>WQWD01000319.1 GCA_009785545.1 Treponema sp.
ACAACTGGGGAGCCGCATTGTTTGTTGACAGCGGTGGCAGTTTCACCATGCTCGGCGGAAGCATAACCGATAACCACCAGACGTCTGCCATAGCAACAGCAAGGGGCGGAGCACTGTACGCCAATGGTGCAGATACAGTCATCACGCTGGCTGGCGGCAGCATAACCGGCAACACCGCCGTTTGGGGAGGGGATATTTTTGTTTGGAATACTGTCGCTTCGTTTACCCTGTCTGGAACCGCCTCTGTGGGAACGATCGGGCTGAACGCCGACAGCACAACCAATTACAGTTCGCTGACCATAGCCGACGGCTGGACGGGTACTGTCGTAGGGCTTAACCTACGGGGCGGTACTGACAACTGGATTACCCTAGTCGCCAGATGGAACAACAGTGCCGTGCTGACGGGCCCGGGCGTGAACGCCGCCAACATCGCCAGAATCCCGCTGGGGAACTTTGTTACCAGCACCGCAAGCGAAGAAGGCAGGCGGCCCATCGCCGACACCCACCACATCAACGCCGAGGGCGTGCTGGTGGTAAATTAGTGTTCTGTCTTATTCGGTTCGCAAATATTACAATATGCGTTAATTCCTTGTTGAGCAAGGAATTAACTTATCAGGCATTGTGTCATTTGAATAAGACAGAACACGTGCCATAAATCCGCTGTGTGCGGATTTATGGCGTCGGAGTTTTGCGTTGCAAAACTCCAGCTAGTTGTAACACCGCCGTTGGAGGCAGCCTCTCAGGGGCACTTTGCTGTGTGCCCCTGTTTTTTTATCTCAAGAAAATTTTAACTAGAGTTGTCAAATAAAGCCCTTTTGTGTATGATAAAATTGAGGTAGATATGAATTTTGACATTGAGTTTGAACAGGAAGAAGACGGACGGTGGATAGCAGAAATTTCCGAAATTCCCGGAGTTCTTGCATACGGTGTCACACCATTGCAGGCAGGAGCAATACCGTTTGTTGTGTGCTGTTTTCGCTTTTCACATATTTTTGTTTTTGTTCCGATATTCTGCCGCATTTTTACTTATTTCTTCAATTGTCATATTTGCAAATAAATTTTCCTGCCATTTAGTATAATCAAATGGTTCTCTTTGTATGAGCATTACAAAACGTTCTGCTTCAATCAGCCCTAAATATTTTGCCAGAATTTCCATTCCTTCATTTCGGATAATTGTATCTGTTTTCATTTCACGCCTCCATTCGTTTTATAAAATCTATTGGATCGATGATGACAATATTCTCAACAGATTTATTCAAGATCTTTGTATCGGTTGTAATAAAAAAACCACACCTTGCTTTTACTGCACAGGATAAATGCAAAGAATCTTTTGGCTTTATATTCTTTTTTGCGATCATATTAGCAAATGATATTATAGTCCTTTAATTTTACTTATTATACAAGGAATTGAATAATTCCTTGTATAATAAGTATTTACAATCGGAAATAGTCAATTAATAAAATTAATTGACTATACTTCGCCAGACTCGTCAATATCTGCAATAGCTAAATTTTTCCATTTCATTATTTGAATTTTCCTGTCGGTAAATGGGTTAAATGATACTTCATAATCCATCATATAAGACCAAGCTAATTCATATTTTTTATTTAAAATTTCTTTTTGTATATACACTTTTGCTTCAGCTTCAAGATAATTTTTAAGTATCGATTGATCATCATAGGGGCGATTGAAACAGCAATTATCTAAGTACAATCTATTTTCCATACTTGTTAGTATATTACAGTTTAATTCTGATTTCAAGGGTAACGCAAACGTATCAGATACCGAATTTCCGTAGTGGTGTCTGTCTGCTACTGCCCCCAGCCTCTCAGGGGCGCACGGCAATAACAACACTTTGCTGTGTGTCCCTGTTCATGATGGATACCTGCAATCACTTACAGCATTTTTCTCACTATTCTGAACATTACAATTTTGACATCTTTCTCAAAAAGTATTGCGTTTTTTATAAAACCATGCGATAAAATTTAAGATGAATGCAAATGAACATGGAGAAAATTCCTCTGAAATATCAGGAAGATATAAGAAAAGCCAGTAATTTTCTTAAAAATGAAGGTTGTGAGTCAATATTTTTATTTGGCTCAATAGTTACGGGCAGTGTATAAAGCAGAGTGACAGTCACGAGTTAGTAGTGATTGTCACTCATGGCGAGGTTGTTGATTATTCAACTACAGAAATAATTTCAAGAAACTGTTCGGGTGTTATTGCTGGAATGGAGCCAGAAGCAAAGTCTGTAACATTTCTTGTTACAATATAGTCAGCAGAAAAACTTTCTCCCACAACATACTGAACAGAATCTTCAAAATCTTCCCATTCTAAATCCAAAGCTTGGTATATATTGTTGTCTGTTACTGTTGCAGGTTTAAAAACTTTAAGAAGATTTCGAATGGCTTCTCTTGCAGTCCTTTTCCCAATATCTTTTGTGGAGAGATAAAAAATATCTGTTATGGCTGATGCAGAAATATAACTATCAATAATGTTTTGTTGCGCAAAGGAAAAAATAAATGCAGCAGTAGTATAATTTTTGCGGTGTAATAAAATATCAAGCGCAACATTGGTGTCAATAAGAATTTTCATTTTAAATATTTTGCCAACCTTTCTTCTCGAATTTCATCAACAGTCAAGTCGGTGCGTAAAATACCAGTCAGAGAAAGAAGGGTTTTATCGGCTAACATTTCATCTACTATCGATTTTGTAAGACGAATTTTCCCGTTGCTATCTCTGGGAAGCGAATCCACTAAAGCAGATTTTTTCGTCTTTGGCGCTGCCAAAGGTTGCGTGTCTCTGTGAACAGGAAATTGTATTATAACATCTGTCCGCCCTGTTGGCACTTCACGGGGAATTTCAATGGTCAGCCTGCGATTGGCAGGAATTTCTACAGTTTGCGTAATGGTCATAAATTAAGCATAATATGAAAACCTGTAATTATCAAGCAAAAACGCAAAGACCGTAAAGTATCATTTTTTCTTTTTCATGATGGATACCTGCAGCCACTTACAGCATTTTTCTCACTATTCTGAACATTACAATTTTGACATCTTTCTCAAAAAGTATTGCGTTTTTTATAAAACCATGCGATAAAATTTAAGATGAATGCAAAAACGTTGAAAAAA
>WQWD01000320.1 GCA_009785545.1 Treponema sp.
ATGAGCGCCGTATGAGATTTTATAAAGTCTTAAAGAAAACCGCCATCAGATTTACCGTGGCGGTTTTTGCATTTCAAGACTTGGAAAACAAAAGCGAAAAACTCCGGGGGCTCGGGGGCAGAGTCCCCGATGGCGAAGCCCATTTATGGTTGGCGTTTCGGATTTTCAGAACGACCCGTTAAATAATCTATACTAACATCGAAATAATCAGCAAGTTTGTTTAGAGTTCCCATTTTGGGTTCATAATTACCTATTTCATAGTTTTGATAACCACGCTCGGTTAGGCCTAAATCATATGCCATTTCCAATTGGGTTTTACCAATATTTTTTCTACATTCTTTTAACCGTACGGCAAAGATAGACATATATATTCCTCCAAATTTAAAAAAAAAGCATTGACACGCACAATATATGCATGTTATTGTAAAGCACGAATAACATATTCGTGTACGCAATCAATCTGACAATCCCCCCATGACTAACAGGGGGGTACAGTGTACAAGTCATTATTACCATATCATTAACCCCCGTAATATTCAAGAATTTTCAGCACATCAAAAGCAAAAATAAAAGGAGATATGAAAATGCTCTTAGAAAAAGAAAAAAGCAGTGACGGCGTGAGCGTTACAGATGGTAGGCACACAATCATTGGCAAAAGTGCAGGAGTTGGTAAAGGTAGAAACACCCGCACAAGAAATATCGCTGTCAAAGAAGGTATCCACCTAGCATGTATTACTCGTGGTAAATGCGACAATAGCAAACCAACCGTTCTTTTTTATGCGGAGTGGATAAGCCGCATGGGGTTTTCTTCAGATGTCTTGGTACAGGCTTTACCAGAAGATGGCGGGCTAACCTTTACCTTATGCAATGAAAACATTCCAAGTTACAGCGAACTTCTGCAAGAGACAAAGGGAAAAGGCGGTGCACTCATACACCCAACATTTAATATGCACAAAAAAAAGCCCAGCATAACAATTTCGGGAATGGTGGTAAAAAATGCAGGATTAAATTTTGGTGACAACCTAATCGCCAAATACGAGTACGGTTTAATCCGAACGCGGAAACTTCCGGACGATGGAACAAGAATAGTGAATGCACGAATATACGGAAGGTGGCTTGAGGAATTAGGGTTTTTGACAGGCGAAATCATGACAATAGATTCCGAACCCGGCTTGATTACTTGTACTTTTATTGAAAACGGACTGGAAAGAGTAGACGAAATAGTCAAACACGCCAGAGAAAAACGCATGAATTTGGTGCAGTTGCGGACTTCGCGCGATGTTCTCTATACGCCAATGTTCGAGATTCCACAGTCACGCTTAGAGAAGGCCGGGTTTTTACCGGACGATGCATTTCACGCCACCTGCGAATATGGTCGCATACAATTACAGAAGCTGGATTGTCGTAGGTATGGCTTCTGATGACATAGATGCAGTACACAGTTTAGAAGCCTCACCACCTGAATATTGAAGAGTTCTATGCGGATGGCTACATGGCCGTTAACGCTTAATCGGTGTTGTGTTCATTTTTGACTAAGGGCTTCTGGCTGTTCCAAAGGGCATAGCCAAGTTTCACCACCTATGCCTTTTGGAACAGCCCTACTGAACGACTACTGCGATGCAGACGATTTATATTTGCATAACGCTGCCTTCTAGGATGACAGGGCTGGTCGTTCGCTTCGCGAACTGCTCGCCCATGCGACCGGGCTGTTTGCTTCATTGCACCTTGAAAACTGAATAATGGAGGTTTTTTATGACTCACCCCAAAATGCTTTACACCTACGTGGGAATCGACAGCCACAAGAACGCCCACACCGCCGTCTTCATCAACTGCTTTTTTGAAAAGATTGGCGAACTTAACTTTAGGAACTGCCAATCCCATTTCGAGACTTTCTTCAAACGGGCGCAAGTCCACCGGCCAGAAGGCGGAACACTCATGTTTGGCATGGAAGATTGTGCCTCCTTCGGTCTGATGTTGACCAAGTTTCTGGTTGGCAAAGAGCAATCCGTCAAACACGTAAACGCTCTACTGGTAGCGCGGGAAAGGAAAAACCGGAACATCTCGGAAAAATCCGATTCCATTGATGCCGAGTGTGCGGCGAGGGTTCTGCTCTCCAAGTTTGGTGAGTTGCCGGAAGCCGAGCCGGATGATACCTATTGGGTACTCCGCTCGTTGGTAGCGCGGCGGCTACTGCTGGTACGACATCGCTCTGCCGCCAAAAACTACCTTCACAGCTTACTTACCCATCAATATCCGAACTACCGGGATTACTTCGAAAATGTCGATTGTAAAACATCCCTTGCGTTTCTTGAGCAGTATCCATCACCTTCCACGCTTAAAAATACTACCGTGGAGGAGTTAGCAGCGTTTTTGGAGATTCCGTCCAACAAGACTGTCGGGCTGCCAAAGGCAAAACAAATTTTAGCTACTTTGCCGGATACAACCGTCCAATTCCAAGAAGTCCGGGACTCGGTGGTGCAGTCGGCGGTGCGGCAGGTTCAATTCTGTATCAAGGAAATCGACCAGTTGGAGGACAGTATTTCGGGATTCTTGAAAAAGTTTGACTGCACTTTGACCAGCATGGCTGGTATCGACACGGTGACCGCCGCCCAGCTTCGCTCCTGCATCGGTGACATCAAGAGGTTTCCCACTCCCGCCAAACTTGCCCGGTACGCCGGAATAGCTCCCGTGAATTATGGCTCCGGTAAAAGAGATTTACAGTTTGCCAACCAGCGTGGAAACAGAGAATTAAACGCCATATTCTTTTGGCTGGCTGTCCGCTTGTCAATGCCTATGGGTGGCAATCACTATATAACGAATTCGTTTTTTTATAATTACTACCAACGCAAAATATCTGAAGGCAAAACCAAACGCCAAGCCCTAAAATGTGTGGAACGCAGACTGGTTAACATCATTTGGACTATGTTGACCAATAACGAGGAATATGTTAATCCGCCGGTGATTGAAGCGCCGAATGAGAAACTGTAAAATGGAGAAATTTCTTGAGAATTTACACAGCTTAATCTATAATATGGGTACATTTAGAAGATTGACGATGAATACTTACCAGTTTGTTGTTACTATCCTTGTACCCTAATTGGATCGAGTCCAGACCCGTTCTGG
>WQWD01000321.1 GCA_009785545.1 Treponema sp.
AAAACATGGAGGTTTCAACATGAAACACAAACTCAGAGTAATCGGAATTATTGCCATTGCGGTGATAATCGGCTTTATCGCAACAGCTTGCGACGAAGACAACAACGGCGGCAACAATCCACCTGCACTAACCGCAGGACTGTTTGCTGGAATACTGCCAAACCTTGGCGGGCGTGTAATGGACGTTGAGGCGAACGATCTGCAAGCGGTCTTGAACCACGTCAACGCCAACGCCGCCGACGGGCATTTCACATGGATTCTCGGCGAAAACATAGAGGTTGCTGGGAGCACAACCCGAGGGCTTAACCAAACCAACGCAAGGCTGACGATAATCGGTCTTGGGCAGGAGCGGACGATTTCGGTTACGTCGAACGGAAGGATTTTCACCTTAGGTGCGGAGGGGCAGAACGGCATAAGCCTGACGCTGGGCAACAACATCGCACTGGTGGGGCTCAACGAAACCACCACTCCAGCAAGCAACAACAACGGGCTGGTGCAGGTGACGGAAGCGGCGGCACTCACCATGCTTGCAGGATCGGAGATCAGGGGCAATGTCAGTTCCGGCAATACGTTTCCAACCAACGTGGGAGCCGCATTACTTGTTGACAACGGTGGCAGTTTCACCATGCTCGGCGGAAGCATAACCGGTAACCACTCTACGGCTAACTTGACATCAAGGGGCGGAGGACTGTACGCCAGCTCCAATGCAGTCATCACGCTGGCAGGCGGAAGCATAACCGGCAACACCGCCGTTTGGGGAGGGGATATTCTTTTTCACAATGTGGCTGCTTCGTTTACCCTGTCTGGAACCGCCTCTGTGGGAACGGTTGCGCTGAACGCCGCCAACGAAACCACTCGAAGTACGTTGACCGTAGCCGCCGGCTGGACGGGAACTGTCGCTCGGCTTAACCTACGGGGCGGTAATGCCACCATGGCTACCGTAGTCGACTGGTGGAACGGCAATGACGTGCTGACAGGCACGGGCGTGAACGCCGCCAACATCGCCAGAATTACGCTGGGGAACTTTGTTTCTTCCACCGCAAGCGAAGAGGGCAGGCAGCCCATCGCCCCCACCCACCACATCAACGCCGAGGGCGTGCTTGTGGTGAATTAGTGTTCTGTCAATCCGCCGTGTGCGGATTGATTGCGTTGGAGTTTTGCGTTGCAAAACTCCCGCCAGAAAGTGGTAGTGCCGCCACTCGTGGCGGTCAGGGGCTGTCCGAAAAGTGCGGACTAAAGTACGGGTTACTTTTCGGACAGCACCATAGTTAAGTTGATAATTGGCTGTTTTCGTGTTATACTTTTCTTGCAAGCAGGACAAAATTAAAGAGATTACTTACAAACAATACAATTCTTGGAGTGAAGACATCCGTTGTGAATTAATTGACGGTATTCCTTACATGATGTCCAGCCCTACAAGATGGCACCAACAAGTTGCTGGCAATATACACGGGCAGTTGTGGAGTTGGCTTGAAGGCAAACCCTGCGAAGTTTATATTGCTCCCTTTGATGTACGGCTATTTCCCGAAGATGATGAATCCGACAAAATTGTTCTTCAACCTGATGTCATGGTTGTCTGCGGCGAAAAAAAACTCTCCGACGGCAGAGCCTGCAAAGGTGCGCCAGATTTTGTTGTAGAAGTTGTTTCCAAATCTTCACAGGGAAGAGATTTTGCTGCCAAAAAAGCCTTGTATGAAAAAGCTGGTGTCCGTGAATATTGGGTCGTTGACGAAGGCGCAGTTTACAAATATGTTCCGATAGATGGTGTTTACGAAGAAACCGTATACGAATTGGAGACAGACTCCAAAATAGAAGTAGAAGTATTGCCCGGGTGCAGTATAAATTTTCGGTAAAATTGATGTCAGGTGAGCTTTACTTTTCCCTCAAATCAATTTTTATACTATTGCCATCACGTTTTACAACAACAAATCCGGCTTGATGTATCAAAGATTCCAGTGCGGCAACATGGCGTTCAACATTTTTTCTTTTTTGATTTATAATGATTTCAACCTCTGACGCCGCCTCTGGCGCAGCTTCGTGTTCCGAGTCATGTTTTATATCATGTTCTATGTAAGAATCCTGCTTTACTTTGTTTTTCTCCAGTTTTTGCAGAAATCTGTCGCTGGTTTCATCAATTTGCCTTTTTTTCTCTTCCATTTTGCGAAAGAAATCTTTTTCGGCTTTTTCGTTAATGTTATTTTTTTCCTGATGCTTTTGCCAGTACTTTTTTGCGCTCTCTTCCGACTGCCTATTTAACAACTCTTGTTTTTTTGCAAAAGTAGATAATATTTTTTTGAATAAACTGTCGCTTATATAATTCATACACCAATTCTATCTAAAATAAGTATATTAGACAATTATGGACAGAGTAGCTCTAAATATAGTACTATATAAAAACAGGAGATTGAATGATAAATTTAGTAGAAGATATAAGGTCAATATCGTATGTAAAAACTCATACTGCAGAAGTAATGAAACAAGTTGGGGAAAAAAGTAACCCCATGGTTATTACTCAAAATGGAGAGGCAAAGGCGGTTCTGATGGATGTAAAACAATATCAGAATATAGTTAATGCGATAAACTTAATGAAAATTTTGTCTATTGGAGAAAATGACTTGAAAAAGGGAAGGGTATATACCCATGAAGAATTGCAAAATAAAGTAAAAACAATTTTGGACTAAAAATGAAACATAAAATTATTTGGTCTGAAGATGCCGGAAACGAGCTGATTGAAATTATTTCGTATATAAAATACAACACTGGAAAAATTACTGCAGAAAAAATATATAATAAAATATTAAATGAAGTAAATAGAATATCAGAAAATCCAGAGGGGAGAAGAATATCGCCATTATTAAAAGAATTCGGAATAAATTTTATTCATCAATTTAACATAAACCCATGGATTGTATATTATAAAGCAGATAATAATAAAATGGAAATAATATCAATAATTGACGGAAGAAGAAATTTAGAAGAAATACTATATAAAAAAATAATGGATGGAAAAATAGCTTAAAAATTAATTTTCAAAATTGCCTCCTGCCCATCTCTTGCCCAACGGGCAATAATCCGATAAATTGAGATCATGTCAAACTCGTTAAACGCTATTTTTGCA
>WQWD01000322.1 GCA_009785545.1 Treponema sp.
ATTTTTATGACCGCCTCCGCCAAAATCATGAGCAACTTGCGCTACATTTATTTTATCGGCGGATCTTAAACTTACAGTACAATTATCAGCGCACTTCTGACGAATAGTTAAAAAAACTTCTACACCTTCGATTGATTGCAACAAAGAATTTAAAGTATCTGAATCCCTGTTTTCCAAACCAAAAGTATTTGCATCTTCCAAAGTTTGATGTGAAATTAAAAGTCTTCCGTCAAAATAGGCTTCTGTTCTTGATAAAGTGTGTCCCAGAAGAATTCTGGAATTCAGGCTTTTTCCGCCATGTATCATGTTGTATATCTCTTTTGGACTTACTCCGCATCGGATAATTTCCGAGACGATTTCAAATACAACAGAGTTTTTTTCTGTCAGGTGGCGAAAAAACCCTGTGTCCGTGCAGAGACCAAAGAAAATTAAATCGGCTTCTTCTTTTGTCAGCTCAAGCCCCAGCGCTTTTATCAATTTGTAGATTAACATTGTGCAGGAAGGAGAATTTGGATCAATGTAGACGGGCTGTTGTATTGTCGAAGGCGGATGGTTTGTTACAAAATGATGATCTACAACAGCGCAGGGGAGCTTTTCGATAGAGCTTTTAAGATCTTCAGCTCTTTCTATATTCGAACAATCTATCAGTATAAGTTTTGCGTTAACAAAATCTTTATTTTCGGGGGTGATTTTGAATTGTTGGACGTAATAACGAAGCTCTGTTCTCTTAAACGGCCCCGGCGAGTATACAGCAACTTCTTTACCAAGACGTACAAGAGCGCTGCGTAGAGCAAGCTGGCTTCCTACGCAGTCGCCGTCCGGTTCCCCGTGTCCAACAATTACAAATCGTGAACAAGAATTTATAAATTGAATAAGCTCGTCCGGCGGATTCTTTATATCATTTTCAGAATCTGCCGTTTGCTTTTGCTGTAGACTGTTCGTACGCTCTGTTATCAAAATTGAATGTCAAAGCTATCTGTGTCTTGAAAAAATCTGCTCACATCCATTCCATGTGAAGTATGTCCCCAACTTAGATGTCCTCTGGCAGGGTGAACATTTAAACGGACATGAGAAAATTCTCCATCTCTAAAAAAAACAGACATTGTCGGCCAACTTGCGCCGCGATACAGACGAATTTTTTGCGCTCTGCCTTCAGGTCCGCCAAACCATTCACTTGGAATACCAATTGCATGATTTTGCCGTTGACCACGATATACAACAATATAACCTCGATTGGTTGGGTATATCCTTTCTATAAAAAAGTTAAGATAATGTAAAGTTCCGCCTTCTTGGGCAAAAATAGGGGAAACAACCGCCAAAAAGACTAATGCGATAATGATTTTTTTCATTTAACCTCCAATAGTTAAATTCTAATTGATACCAAAAGAAAATTCAAGTATAAAACAAAAATTTATGCTTATTTTATGAACAAATTTTGGAAAGCACCTGTCTTACCGCTCCGGGAGAGGCTAACATTTGGGTAAATAAGTCTTCCACACGTTCTCCCAAGCCATATTCGTAGACATTTACGCCAAAATACGCAGGATTAGACAGAATCGGCTCCAATTTCGAACGGAATGAGCCTGTTTGCCCAAGTTCGATACCCAAAAGCGCAGAGGCAAGGTTGTCGTAATTGGGATCGGGGCTTACTTCAAAAGGTTTGCCTTCGTCGTTAATTCCCAGCAAATAACGAAGCCATCCGGCAAAAACCAACGGAATAAACTTGAGATCGGCGTAATTTTTCCCAGTTTCTTTGTAAGCTTTTAAAGTCTCACCAAACCGAATGGGGATTTTCAATGAAGTATCCATTGCGATTCGTTGAGGAGCGTCAGGCATGAACGGATTGGGAAGGCGAATGTTTATCACCTGATCAATAAAATCACGAGGTTTGATAATGCCGGGATCGGTTACAACCGGGAGCCCCTCATCATAGCCAACTCCTTTGATCAACTTAACAAGATCGGGATCTTTCATTTGTTCGCTGATTCGAGTGTACCCCAACAGACAACCAAACACAGCAAGGCTTGTATGTAAGGGATTAAGACAGGTACACACTTTCATTTTTTCGACTCTGTCCACAGTTTCTTTGCTGGTAAACAACACTCCGGCTTTTTCCAGCGCAGGCTTTCCGTTGGGGAAGGTATCTTCGATGATGAGGTATTGCGTTTCCTCTGCGTTTACAAACGGAGCGACATAAGTTTGCTTTTGAGTAACAAAACCCTGCATATCTTCAAGGCCAGCGTTAGTCAGCATATCCCGTACGCTGTCGTCAGGACGTGGTGTGATTTTATCGATCATTGACCATGGGAACGCAACTTTGCTTCTGTCACGTACATAATCCAAAAAAGCGGAATCCGCAAAACCCTTTTCGACCCAATTTTTTGCAAATGTTTCCATTGCAGCAAAAAGAATATCGCCGTTATGCGAACAATTGTCCATGCTGACCATCGACAAAGGCAAAGCGCCATTCAGATAACGCTCATATAACAAAGCTGCGACTCGTCCCAAATAACTTTGGGGAATGGCTTTCTTCGGATTTGTTTTAAAATCTTCGGCAATCACGGGAAACGGCGTTCCGTTACGATCTGTCAAGTTATAACCCTTTTCAGTGATAGTAAAACTTGCCATTTGCAGAGAGGGAGCTGTGAAGTATTTTTTAAGCTCTTCAAACTCAGTGTCCATTTTTAAGGAAACCGCTATTGGCGCAATAACTTTTTTTTCGGTGTTTCCGTCTGATTTAAGAGTAACAAGGATCGTCAAATTATCAAAGGAAGTAAAACCTTTGTCGATGATTTCGCCGTCATAACCTTCGGCAACAATAATTCCAGTAGTTTCGATTCCTTCTTCGAGGAGCTGCTGCGCCATTGCCGCAGGAAAAGCACGAAAAATATTTCCCGCCCCAAAATGCACCCATTTGGGAGACGCCTTTGTAGCGGCGATCATTTTTTCACGATCAAATTGCGGCAAACTGATATTCGCCTTTTCCCAAAAAGCAGTATCTTTTAAAGACTGATTATTTAATTTCATGAGCAACTCCTCATCTATTGATTAAAACATCTGATTTCATGTCCATCGATCATTCTTAATTC
>WQWD01000323.1 GCA_009785545.1 Treponema sp.
ATCAAGAGAGCTTTCAGGTTTACATCAAGCGATTATACGCTGCAAAATTTGCGGCGGCTTTACGGAAATTGATCCGTGTGCTGTCTGCTCCGACTCAAGCCGTGATCATTCGATTATCTGCGTTGTGGAGCAGGCTCAGGATATGCGCATAATCGAAGAATCCCGTGAATTCCCCGGTGTTTACCACGTTCTTGGCGGATTGATTGCTCCGTTGGAAGGTGTAAGCCCTGCCAATCTCACAATTGACAAACTGATTGAACGCCTTCGTAATCCGAACACCGAGATCAAGGAACTGATTCTTGCATTAAACCCCACGATTGAGGGAGACACAACTGCGCTGTATCTTCAAAAAATTCTCAAGGACTATCCTGTTGAAATTTCCCGCCTCGCTTCGGGAATGCCGGTTGGGGGAAACATTGAGTATATTGATAAGCTTACGCTGTCACGCAGTTTTCGGGGCAGGGTTCGGGTTTAGTTTGGCAAGCAATGAGCGTAAACATTAATGTAGTGAACCTCTATGTTATGCGCTAATCGTGTGTTAGGCGGATGTTGCAATATTTTTTATTCGTGACGAGGGTTTAATACCCTGCCCTTCAGGGCGTTTTCTAAAGGTATTAAACCCGAGTCCAATACCTTTAGAGAACAACATACCTCGTCCCTTCAGGGCGAGGTTGTTGATTTTATTGTTTTGTAAAAATAGGACCAAAATGACCAGCTTCACCGCTAAAATCTAAATTATTACCAGATAATATTCCAATAAACACTTCACCGCCACTTATTAATGAAACATTATTACCAGAAATAGAATATGTTCCACTCTCTGTTTCTGTTCCTCCATCTTCTGTCCATGTCATTGTAAAATTCGGACTATTGAATGTTAAAACAAAATCACTACCTCCAAAATTTGCTTTCCAAGTAGTTCCGTCCAATGTATCCCTTAATGAATCATCTTCGCAAGCAATCATTGAAAACCCGATTATCGCAATAAGAACGATAATCCCAAATAATTTAATTGTGTTTTTCATACAAAACACTCCTTTTTTGTGAAACTCTGCCATTATAAGCAAGTAATCACCAAGATTTACCTACCCATACGAGCAGATTTTTTCCCTATTTGGGTATATAAAAAACGAAATATTCCGTTATTTATACTAAAAATTTGGTTAATAATACTAAACGTGACCATATAGGCACATTATAATTGCCATAACAGCAATGTGTCAAGCGTAAAAAGCAAGTTATTATTGCCTATGAGGTAATTTTTTTGAAAATTATAGGAATTAGAGAGGTATTAGCGACAAACCTAAAGGAATACCGCCGAAAATTAGGAATGACACAGGAAGAACTGGCTGAAAAAGCAAATGTGTCAACCCACTATATCGCCATGATAGAGACATGTAAAAAATATCCAAAACCAGATATGTTGGAGCATATAGCCAAAACCCTTGAAATTGAACCTTATAAACTATTTAGTGTTGTATCTGACCCCAATGAGCCATTTCAACAATTACATCAGAAAATTACTTCAGATATGAAACAGATTGTAAATGAAGCTGTAGAGAAAGTTTTAAATTCTATATGCAATAAATAAAAATATATTTTAAACAATAAATTTTGCTTTCTACGGCGAAGCCGCATATTATTATTATAATTCATTTTTTATTTTTTTGACTAAATTTATTAATAATGCCTTGTGCAACTTTCTCCTAACTAGCATTATTTGACAATACGCCGAAATTTGCAGTGCGTTAGTGAAAAGCGCCCCAATGTGTACCTGTTTCCACCGTTACGCGCAACGGTATACTCAAATGTGCGGCTTGTTCCATTTCCGTTTTAACAAGCAAAACTGTTTTTTCAACTTCACCTTTTGGACACTCAAGTATCAGCTCGTCGTGAACCTGCAATAAGAGGCGTGCGTTACTATGTTCAGATGTAAGGCGTTTGTCTAAATTGACCATGGCGGTTTTAACGATGTCAGCCGCCGAACCTTGAATCGGAGTATTAACAGCGATACGCTCGGCGGCGGCTTTTTCGGTTTTGTTACGTGAATTGATAGTGGGAATGTAGCGGCGGCGGCCAGAAATAGTTGTAACATACCCACATTCTTCGGTTTTCCTGATCGTGTTTTCGATAAATTGGCGTACGCCGGAATATGTATTAAAATAAGCGCTGATAAATTGCTGTGCGTTTGTTCTGTTAATGTTAAGCTCGTTTGACAGGCGGAAAGCGCTCATTCCATAAATGACTCCAAAGTTGATAACTTTTGCCATACGCCGTTGTTCGCTTTTTACTTCGCTTTCATCAATGCCGAAGATCAACGAAGCGGTGCGGGTGTGTACGTCATGGTTATCTTTGAAAGCGGAAATTAAATTTTCGTCTTGCGAAAGGTGAGCCAGTACAACCAGTTCGATTTGGCTGTAATCGGCGGAAATCAACAGGCAGCCGGGTTTTGCAATAAAAGCTTCCCTAATACGCCGTCCCTCCTCGGCACGAATTGGAATGTTTTGCAGATTGGGTTCACGGCTTGAGAGGCGGCCTGTAGCGGTTCCGGTTTGCACAAAGTTTGTGTGCAAACGGCCTTCGCTGTCTGCCATGTCGGCTAACGTATCGACATAAGTAGATTTTAACTTTGACAAAGTACGATGACGAAGAATAAGAGCAGGGACAGGGTCTTCTCTGGCAAGTTCCTCCAGAGCCGCCGCATCGGTAGAGTAACCTGTTTTTGTTTTTTTTCCGGGTGTCAGCTTGCGTTCAACAAAGAGTACTTCCTGAAGCTGTTTTGTTGACGCAAGATTGAATTCGTGTCCTACGATTTTCCATGTTTCTTCCCGAATTCGATCTAGCTCATGTGCCAGCTCTACACCATAGTCGGTTAATACTTTTGGTTCGATTTTAATTCCTTGACCTTCCATCTCTGCCAGAATTGGAAGTAACGGCATTTCAAGATTTTCAAAAAGATTAACAGCATTTATGTTTTTTAATTTTGGCTCAAGATAATGTTTTAATCTGATACAAAAATCCGCATCCTCGCAGGAATAACGTGCGGCGTTTTCCAGAGAAACAGCGTCAAATGCCGCCCC
>WQWD01000324.1 GCA_009785545.1 Treponema sp.
CTTCTTCTGCGGGCAGCCACCGTTATGACGGCCATGCGGAACTGGGGGAATTTCAGGCACGCCGTTTCCTTGAACGACTTGGCTTCGGGCAGTCACTAACCAACGATGTTTGTTTTCTTGTCAAAAATCATATGCTGCCCGCTGCCCTGCCACGCCTGCCATTGTTTCGTACCGAACAGATAATGTCCTCTCCGCTTTTTCCTCTATTAATGGAACTGTACCGCTGTGATGAATCATCTTCGTTTAAAGGTTTAGACGGCTATTATGAAAGCAGTGCGGTTTATCAGCAATTTTTACGGAACAAACGTAATCCATACAGAACAGCAGACGGCAAAAAACTTCACAAGAAGCAAAAAAGCGGCGTGCGAAAATAACTTAAAAAATATTATTCGAAAGTCAAATTCTGGATTAAATCCCAAAAATGCGGATAAGTAACTTCCACACATTCCGCTGTGGTGATTTTGATTGGAACCGAGCTGCCAAGCGCAGAGACGGCAAATGCCATTACAATGCGGTGATCGCCGTGTCCGTCAATGACAATGTTTTCCGATGGCAATAGTGCTGGCAGCACTGCACCTTTTCCATGAACGATCAAACCGTCAGGCAGCTCGGTGCAGTGAACGCCCAGTTTTGCAAGTTCCCGAGCAATCACTGCGATACGGTCGGTCTCTTTGATTCGAGCATGGGCAACATTTAGAAAGGCAGTGTCTCCTTGAGCGTAAGCTGCGACAACTGCCGCCGCAGGAAGCAAGTCGGGCGTTTTGTTGAGGTCGAAGGTTCCCCCGTGCAAAGAGCCGCTTCGGGAAATCAAACATGACCATTCACGTTTATTGTCACCTAACACCGTTTCCTCCCAGCGGACTTCGCACCCCATTGATTGGAGTATTTCAAAAAAATACTTGTCTCCCTGCGTATCCTGCGGATCGAGTCCCAACAGAGTTACCGAGCCGCCTGTAATTGCGGCGGCAGCGGCAGGAAAAGCCGCAGACGAAAAATCTCCGGGAATGGAGCGCATTTTGCTCCCATGATATTTGCAGCCGCCGGGAATTACAAAATGGGAATAATCCGCATTAGCTTCAAAGGGAATGTTTAAGGCTTTTAAATATGAAAGAGTCATTTCAATGTAGGGTTTTTCGTTAAGTATGGGAACATCGATTTCCGTTATCGTACCAGCCGGAGCAAGGGGAGCTGCGATTAACAACGCAGACAGGTATTGACTTGTTGGACATGGAAGGCTTACTCTGCCGCCTTTCCAAGTGCCTTTTACCATGATTGGGACACAGCCATTATTACTTTGCGAATAAATGCCAAGACCTGTCAATGCTTCAAGGAGAGGGGCTGCGCTTCGTTTTTGTATTTGATCATCACCGATGAACATGACAGGGTGCGGCTGTAGGGCAGCAATTGTAAGCGCAAAAAAAAGAGTTGTGCCAGAGTTGCCTGCATTGATGTTGATTGGAGATTTTTCACATTGATGTGTAAAATTGTTATTGCCTTTGATTTTCCAGCTCAATTTGTTTTCGTCATTTAGCTCTGCGCCGAAAGCTCTGCACGCCGCAATGCAGGAGCGAGTATCAAGAGAATCAAGTGGATTTTTAATTGTCGAAATCCCGTCAGCTAAAGAAGCGATGAATAACTGCCTGATAGTGTGAGATTTGGAAGCGGGGATTTTGACATTTCCGAAAAAACGCCGAGGCGTTATGCGAATATCCATGTTATCAGAATATTACTGATATGTTAAATCAGCGGCCTCATTCCAGCGCTGATAAATCGAAACTACAGTTTGCTGCGCTGTTCGAGTGCCATCAAAAAAATTTTTAAGTTCTTCTAAAAAAATATTTTCGTATTCTTTGGCATTAGATCTCCCTATAAAACCATGCACAATTTGCGAGGCTTCAAAAATACTCCATGCTTTGGAATAAAATGTATCTGCTCTTATGTAATTTTCGGGAATATGGCTAAACAGCGAGCCGGGCACCGCTTTTAATTCCTCAGAAAGCTTTGAGCTTTGTTCCGCAAGAAATTCGATAAAAGCCATTGCCGCTTCTTTCCGCAGCGCTGCTTGTGATGATGTTTCATCTTCAAAAATCATGGAGTTTGCACTAATACCTGCATATATCGATGTGACACTGATATTGTACCTTCCTCCTGTTGCAGGACGAGGAATGGTTGTTATGCCAAATTCGCCGTCTCCCATTCGCTCACGCAACATGGGAATAATGCGAGTAGAAGCAATCATCATTGCAATTTGCCCTTGTGCAAATTCTTCAAGGCGCTGATTGCCTGTTGTTTCAAACACATTAGGGGCAAGCAATCCCTCATTGTAGAGTGTTCTAAAAAATGTTATGTCGTTGATCATTGCTCTGGTATTAAATGTTGGCGGTGTCTGAACAAACGGCTCTTGAGTTTCATCCGGCCAGAAATTTCCGCCTGCTGCCCATATCCACGAAAAAAGGTCTCTTGATAAAGCCAGCCTGTCATCAGTATTTAAACTAAAAGCTGTTCCTGAGATTCCGGCAGCTCCGGCTCTTTGTTGAACAGCTCTGGCGTAAGCAAGAAAATCTTCCCTTGATCTCGGCGGGTGGCTAAAACCCGCATTGGTAAGAATTTCGATATTGAAAAAAAGCAAATCCATAAAGGAAACTAGAGGTACTGCAAATTGAAACGGATTATTAAAGCTATCTGTTTCGCCGCCGGAAAAATTATCGGCAGGAAACAATAACGCCAACGCACCGTCGGCGACAAGAGAGCAAAATTCGCTTCCGTCAAAAATTAAAATATCGGGAAAAGCCGGAAGCGAAGCATTTCCACGATTGGAAGATGATGAAGATCTATCAAATAATTGTATAGTTGTATCAGGATTTTTTTCGTTAAATTCCCGCAATAAATTGGAGAGAATCTCTCTGTCGAACAATTCTTCATTGTGCATGGACAGGTATAAGTACACCTGATTTGCCTCTGGTTCCGCCCTTGAGACCCGATTAAAATAAAACGAGCCGGCAATCAGTACCAAAACAGCCACAAAAATAAATGTGTCC
>WQWD01000325.1 GCA_009785545.1 Treponema sp.
ATGTGTCGAAGCCCTGTTAAAAAAACAGGAACCTGTCTTGCCGTCAAATATTGCCGCTTTAACAAACAGCTCGGAATTAACTATTTTGATTGACTGCGCAAAAGAGCTGGCTGTTCGTTTTGTGAATTCTCCATTGGGAAAAATCGCCAAAAATGCGGCGTTATGCGAAAATGAATTTTCATTCAGAAGCCTTGTCAAAAACAATGACGGTAAACATTTTTTTATTAACGGAACTATCGACTTATTTTTTGAAGATAAAGGCTGTATTCACATTGTTGATTTTAAAACCGACAACAAAGAAACGCCGGGCGAACATACAGCGCAAATGGCTTGTTACTACAATGCGGTATCCGATCTTTTCGCCATCCCGGAAAACAAAACCTGCCGTATATGGTTATACTATTTACGAACAGGTCATGCGGTAGAGATGACGGAAAGAGCAAAACAATTTAATTTAAAACAAAGAGCCGTCGGTAAAATTTTAAACGCCGGCGTTTAAAATTTTACCGATTTAAAATTTTACCGCCTGAGGTTAAGATTTTACCGCAAAATACGCAGCCCCTACCGCCTGACCGAATTGAGCCACCGTATACACGGGATCGGCTTTTAGATCCTGCATAAGCGGAGTAAAGGCAATGGTATCGTCGCCCGCATCAAGTGTAAGACCCGGCAATTCCTTAGAACCTTCCTGTATCAATTTAAAACAATTCTGGCGTTTAACAAAACGGCCGAACAAAACACGCCGCTTGGCTTTTGGGCGTAAGATAAATTCAGTCTCACGCCATGTTGCCGCCAAAAATTTGCCAATTGCACGGAACACAAGTTGAGCTTGCGGCTGCCCGTTGTCGGCCATCACCATGATATGCTCTAAAAGCCCTTTGCGCATATCACGAGGCGAAGTAATCACATAGATACCGTCATTTGTTTCTTCGATAAAACCCTTAGCAATCAATTCCTGATAAAGTTCGGGAGCACCTTCCAAAAAGTATTGAATCGCAAAACGATAAGCCCCGCTCTGGCCGGCATATTTTTGCGGAGTTCCGGCAATGCCGGTTCCGAAACCACGAACACTCCTGAGATCGAGGGCGTCAAATTCACGAGCCGGATAATTCCCCAGATCGATTACGCAGTTGTATGCCTCAAGCGGAATTTGCGGTATCTTTCCATTTTCGTCAATCCAGCCTGAACCCAAATCAGTCCCGAGCGTATGGGCAAATACGCCGTTCTCTACCTCAGGGGCACGATCCGAATGAGCCAATTCTACCGCCGCCGTGTATGCGGCAAGAGAGCCGTCATTGGCAAGTTTTACTGTCCCGCCGCTTTTGCAGTGAGCGAGCAGTTTACTGTCAAGGGATGACAACCGCCCAAACTCAACTTCATAATCCGAAGAATGTTTGCGGATACTTTGCGTCTTTGGTGTTTCACCGCCGACTATCTTGTTTTGTATAACCACATCGGGGAAATTTACTCCGATACCATCGAGAAGGACAGGTTCGCCGAATTCTTTTTCGGCTGCCTCAAGAGCCGAACGCATTTCATCATCGGAAGCATCTTTGCACAGCATAACTTTGCGTAATTCATTTGCTCTGTCGGTATCAGGCATAGACAACGCCACCCGTATAACCCGAGTAATCAAAATGATCGGTGTTATAAGCTCATCAACTGTTGTCATATCCGACGGACACCAATCATATTCTTTTAATACTTTGATGCGACCATTCACAGCTCCCACTACCTTGATGTCAGTGCCGCCAATGTCTATGCCGCAAAGCACAGAGTTTTGCGCAGCTTTTACAGCGTTTCGGAAAACTACAATGGCATCGGCTAAAGAAGCCTCCGATTTGGGCGGAACTTGCTCGCATTTGCCGCTAACGATTTCAAAACGGAAAGGCAGCTGGCCTATTGCGGCATTGACACGATCTGTAACGTTAAGGCATTTGCCGTATCCTGTGCGTTTATCACGCTGCACATTTATTTGAAAAACATCGTCAAGCGCAGCGCACAATTCTTTGATATGGCTGTATTCGGGATTTATATAAAGAGTGATTTTCTTTCCGCCAAGTACGGAAATCAGGTTATATATATTAGCGTAAAAATATTCTTTTACAAATTCCGCTTCGCCTGCGGATTCTGTACTGCTGGCAGCAGGAAACGGGATAATATAATGACGCTGAGCGCCCACAGGTAATTCGACAACACATTCGATAGAGATACCCGAAGAAGAAAAGGCATCCCTGATTTCGCAAAGATATAGACTTTCCCCTTGTTTTGCACGGTTTATAAAACTTGATATCATAATTCCTCCAATAATTTGTTTTAATCCCCGGCAAATACCTGCAAGGGTTTTTTAAGGTTAAAATATTCTGCTGTAACTTCCAGATTTTCAGTTATTTTTACTTTAGCCTGCGATGAGAGAGCCAAAACCTCGTGCCAAACTCCTTTAAACAAACATACAGGCTTGTCAAGCAGGAAGGCTCTGATTTTTTCGGGGCTGCTGTTTTCAGAAACAAATAACACAGAAATTCCTTCCAGCGGCTCAAAACTTTCCATACTGTGCGGATGGTTTTCCAGCCTTTCAACACTATGCCAGTCAAACCGCAAAAGGGCAAGCCGCCAAGGGTCTTTTTCTTCACGCACAATGATGTGAAAAGGTTCTGTCATATCCTGAGTAAACTCCAAAACATAACCAAAGGGCGCAAAATTTTCAGTTGTGATGTTTTCAATTTCTATTTTCATGCAGATAGTCTAACTGATTTGCTGAAATGTTTCAATAAACGGCGTAGGCAATGGGATAGGGGTAGACAATCATCGGCAGGCGGATTGCGAAAACCCCTGTCGGCCCACACCGGAACCTTCGCCCTATTCAGGGCTCGGTGGATGTTACGGGAACGGCTGTGGTTTTCATTTACGACACGCTCTGGAGCCTGTGTCAAAAGCCAACTTTCCTGATTGCAAAATGCCCGATTTTTGAAGATATTTCTAATTGCGCAAGAAGAGTCTGTCAATTTTTTATTTAAATACTGAAATCAA
>WQWD01000326.1 GCA_009785545.1 Treponema sp.
TCATCAGATCTTCCGGCGGGTAACGCCAACCACGAGGACAGGGAGCCAGAATGTTCAAAAATGCCGGGCCCGGAGTGTAATGCGCTTTATGCGCTTTTTCGTGCAGATCTTTTAAGTTGGTCAGAAATGTAGTTTGAGCAACATAAGGAATGTTATGCGCTACAAGTATCTCTGTAAGGTCTTTTTTGTGCTGCTCTTTACCGGGAATTTTTTCTCCTACTGGAGCAGTTGAAACCTCGGCATACTTGGGCGAGGCGGAAGAACGCTGCAGACCTGTGTTCATGTAAGCTTCGTTGTCGTAGCAGACATAAACCATATCATGACCACGTTCCATCGCCCCGGAAAGGCTCTGCAATCCGATGTCGTATGTTCCGCCGTCTCCGCCGAAAGCGATAAACTTGTATGAATCTTTCGTTTTGCCTTTTCGTTTAAGAGCTTTATACGCTGCTTCGGCTCCGCTGACTGTAGCCGCCACGTTTTCAAAAGCGCAGTGGATAAATCCTTCTTGCCAAGCGGTAAATGGATATAAAACGCTCGATACTTCGAGACAGCTTGTCGCAACGCCTGAAACCGATTTATCTTCGGGATTCAACGCACGAAGAACTCCACGTACCGCAACGCCTGCGCCGCAACCTGCGCACAAGCGGTGTCCGCCGACAAATCGTTCGGGCTTGCTGGCTTCTTTTTTTAGATTATAAGGTGTTGACATATTATACCCCCCTCACGCCGACATGGCGGTAAATTTCGCCGGATTTTCCAGCCTTGACGACTTTGTCGAGTTCGTCATATACAAATGTAAAATCCTCAACACGAACGTCACGACCGCCAAGTCCGTAAATGTAATTGATGATAAACGGACGTTTTTCCAACTCGTAACAAGCACTGCGTACATCGGCGAAAACCGGGCCGCCGGCTGCTGAGAAGCTTTCACATTTGTCCATAACCGCTACAGCTTTCACATGGGAAAGAGCTTTTGCGATTTCTTCCATTGGGAAGGGGCGGAAAACACGAATTTTGAGAACACCGACCTTTTCGCCTTTTGCACGAAGCTGGTCGCAAGCCCATTTTGCGGTTCCGGCACTGGAGTTAAGGACGACGATAACACGCTCGGCATCTTCCATTTTGTATTCTTCGAATAAACCGTATTCACGACCAGAAAGAGCGGCAAATTCTTTGAACACATCAAGGATGACTTTTTTCGAGTCTTTCATCGCCATTGCACGTTGATACTGGTGCTCAAAATAGAACATAGGAGTATCATAAGGGCCGACCGAAGTAGGTTTGCCTGAAATCATTGACCAACCGGGGTTATAATCGCCGACAAACTTTTTTACTTTATCGTCTTCTAAAAGTTCGATGTTTTCGATGGCGTGAGAGGTGATAAAACCGTCCTGACAAACCATGACAGGTAACATAACGTCTTTGTGCTCACCAATACGAATCGACATAATATAGTTGTCGTAAGCTTCCTGGTTGTTTTCTGAATAAATCTGAATCCAGCCGGAATCTCTGGCTCCCATTGAATCACTGTGATCATTGTTGATGTTGATGGGGCCGCTGAGCGCACGGTTAATAACGGCAAGTGTAACAGGCACACGAGTACCAGAAGCAACATAGAGCAGCTCCCACATGAGCGCAAGCCCGCAAGCCGAAGTGATTGTGGCTGCACGAGCGCCGGCTGCCTGAGCGCCGATACAGGCGGACATGGCACTGTGTTCGGATTCTACAGCGACAAACTCTGTGCTTACTTCGCCGTCAGCTACAAATTGTGAAAAGTAATGTACTACTTCTGTTGATGGAGTAATCGGATAAGCGGCTACTACATCAGGGTTAATTTGTTTAAGGGCAATAGCAACTGCTTCATTGCCTGAAAGTCTTTCACGGATTGCCATTACTTATCCTCCTTTACCCAAGTGATTGCTTTGTCTGAATCGGGTTTTTGGAACAGCGGGCAATGTTTGAAACATACACCGCAGCCTTTACAATGTTTAAAATCGAAATCAGAACGTTTTTCGCCGTCAATAGGGATAGAGCTGTCTGCACATACAGGGAAGCACAACAGACACTGAATGCACTTTTCTTTGTGCCATTTGGGGATCATAATCCGCCAATCGCCTGTGTTGACTTCAAGTGAAGTTCCGCCGCCGTAAATATTTCCACCTACTTCGATTTCTTTCCAGGTCTGGCTAAGATTTGCGTCTTTTACATAAATCATAATCCTTTAACCTCCTGCATTGAACGCTTGAGCGCTTTCATATTGCTGTCAACAACATGAAGCTTGTTAGCGAATTTGTGTTTCATAGATGCTTCCATATCTCTGAATAATTCTTCTTCCGGGATAACTCCGCTTACTTTTACCAAAGCGCCCAACATCGATGTGTTGGATAAACTTCTATTTTTAAGTTCTTCTTCGGCGATTAAACTTGCATCAATTGTGTAAACCTTCCCTTTGTAACCTTCCAATAAAGGCAAAAGTTCTTGGGGGGTTTTCGATGAATTGATAATGATCGCTCCATCTTCTTTAAGACCGGCTGTTACATCTACCGCTGTCAGAAGTGTTGCGTCTACCACAACAACATAATCAGGCTCGTAGATGTTACTGTGGATTGGACAACGTTCATCACTGATACGATTGTACGCGGAAATGGGAGCGCCCATGCGTTCCGGGCCGTACTCAGGGAAACCTTGAACGAATTTCCCGGTGTTAAACGCAGCATCGGCTAAAAGCAGCGACGCAGTTTTCGCACCTTGTCCGCCTCGTCCATGCCAGCGTATTTCTACCATTTTTGACAAAATAAGACCTCCATATAAATTATTAACAGAATGTTATATATGTATAACAATACTAATTGGATTCCTTATAACACACAACAGCGATTTTGTCAAGCAATATGGAAACAAATTGTCAGCGACCAGTAGAAATGATACCATTTTCTGACCAGTAGAAACGATACCCTGAGACCAGTAGAAATGATACCTTTAGCAACAGGGCATTTAAGAGGGTTAGGAGTCGAACATTGTGGGAA